>NZ_CP041328.1:600000-750886 GCF_013394125.1 Pseudoalteromonas sp. Scap25
AATTTCATTTAATAACCTTATTGCTTAGCAACTAAATCGGCAGGGTTAGCAGTGAGTGTAAATGCCACACCTTGGGTATTAATTGTCACTTTATTAGGTGATATTGGCATGCCAGGCCCTACGCGAGCAGGGCCATTTACGGCAATCACATCACCCTGTTCAAGGCCAGAGGTAATGGCACGTAATGCGCCATAGCGCTCACCTACAGTAACCAATTTATATTGCAGTACATTATTTTCGCCTACAGTTAACACAAAGCGGTTTTTTAAGTCAGTACCAATGGCTCTATCTGGAATAATGACGGTTTCGCGTATTGCATTGGCAGCCAATTTAATCCGTGCAAAAGAGCCTGAACGTAACTCGTTACTACGATCTTCAAATACAGCTCGAACACGTAATGTGCCAGTAGATGCATTAATTTGATTGTCTATAAAGTTAATGTGACCATTGTAATTAAAATCACTCTGCCCTACTTTTTGCATAACAACAGGTTGTTTAGTCGCTGCAGTGACTTCATCAAATGCATTGTTCCAAGTACGTTCATCGACATCAAAGTAAGCATACATTTTGTCATTAGAAACAATTGAAGTGAGCACACTTTGCCCGGCAAGTACGTTGTTACCTTTTGTGATGTTTGCGCGAGAGATAATTCCATCAATTGGTGAAACCACAGAGGTAAACTCTAAATCAAGCTCAGCGGCTTTAAGCTGCGCTTTTAGTGCGGCAAGTTGTGCTTCACGCTGACGTAACGTTGAGGTACGTGCTTGCGCTTGCTCAGTAGAAATTGCTTTACGCTCAGTTAGACGCACTGCACGTGATGCTTCGCTTTTTGCTTGTTCAAGAGCCGCTTGTGCACTTTTAACCTGAGCTTGTAAACTAGCTACCGTGGCTCTAAATGAACGATCATCAAGGCGAAATAACACATCTCCTTGTTTTACAGCATCCCCTTCTTTAAATTCAATTTGCTCAATAATGCCTGATACGCGCGGCATTAATGCCACTTTTTGCGGTGACTCTAAGCGCGTTGTATAGGTATGCCAACTTTGCACAGGCTTAACCAGGACTTGGGCTACATCAATAGCTTGGTATTGTTGTGCGGGTGCTGACTGTGCTGTACTTTCCTCAGCACAACCAGTTAGAGTAATTAATGCAACAGATAAGGCTGTAGCAACTAAGTGTTTGTTCATAACGACGCTCCTGTTAATTAGGTGATACATAATACGGAACATGCTTGTTGACAAAAACAATAGATTTTTAAATTCATTAGTGCCAAAATGGCATCAAAGTGACACTATGGTGCAATAATGGATACAACGAGCCGACTCTTAATGCTGCTTGAAGTGGTTGAGCAGGGATCATTTGCTAAAGCTGCTGAAATACGCAACATTGATCGTTCCGTGATCTCTAAACAAATTAGTCGTTTAGAAGATGAGCTAGGGGTGAGGCTATTAAATCGAACCACTCGTTCGTTTTCACTCACCGCAGCAGGTGCTGAAATGATAAAAAAAGCGGACGAGCTGCGAACCCTGCTCGGCGATACCCTGCGTATGGCAGAGAATTATCACTTAGAACCTCGTGGCGTATTAAAAATCACCTCATCTACTTTAATCGGCCGGCGTTATTTACAGCCTGTTATTAACGATTTTCAAAAGCGTTTTCCGCAAGTTGAAGTAGAGTTGCGTTTAGATGATCGGCTTGTGGATATTGTCTCTGAAGGATTTGATTTGGCATTTAGAGTGGGTGAGCCAAAAGACTCCTCTTTAATTGCTCGAAAGATTGCGCGTAATCGTTTATTACTTTTAGCTTCACCTGCATTTATTGAAACCTATGGAATGCCGAAAAACATAACCGATTTAGCACAATTACCTGCTGCTAGTTACGCAAGCAGTTCCCTGCGAGTTGAGGGAGTAAGTTACTACAACCACCTTGGTGAACAATGTGAACAAAAAATTAAAAGTGTATTTAGAGCCAATGATGCTGAAGCACTATTAATGAAAACACTCTCTGGAACCACTTACGTTTTAGCCCCCGCGTTTATATTAGATAAAGAAGTGATTGATGGACAACTGGTGCCTTTATTGACAGACCTTAAATTAATGGAGCACAGTGCTATGTATGCGGTATACCCACATCGTGATTTACCGGTAAGAACCCGGTTATTTTTTGATGCCGTACGCGAATATATTGGTAAAGAAAGACCGATTTGGGAAAACAGTATTCCTGACTTTGAACAAATGTATTAGCCGCTATAAAACTTAAGCCAGCGCTAAAATATCAGTGCAGACCCCGTTACGGCCAGTCTCTTTGGCTTTATAAAGCTGCTTATCGGCCAAGTCTATTAGTTCGCTTAGGCTTTGTTGCTGGTATTGTACAACGCCTAAACTGGCGGTTAACTTAATGGTTTCACCATTAGCGATTATGTGCTTATTTTGTATTGCGAGTCTTAACTTTTCTGCCATTGCTAAGGCTGCTTGCGGACTATCAAAGTTACTCATTAGTGAAAACTCTTCACCTCCGACTCTAAACACATACCCTTTTGCAAAAGTGCCGCGCAATAATGTAGCTAGCTCAACCAGCACTTTATCGCCAATATCGTGCCCATACTGATCATTAATTTGTTTAAAGTAATCTAAATCGAGTAAAAATAAGTAAAGCTGTGATTTATCTTTGATCTCTACCTCAAAAAACTGGTTCATTGATAAACGATTACCAGCCCCAGTAAGGGGATCGAGTAACGCTAAATTTTTTAAACGTTTTGAAAAATCAGCTCTATTACCTTCAAAAACATGAGATATAGCCCATATGCTTATATATACGAATAATAAGTTAAGCCCTATGTTAAAAGCTGAAAACGATGAATGTGGCAGTTTTTGAGATAACACCACCAGCTGTAAAACAAGTAATGCCGCAGACAAAAATAACCCGTAACGTCTACCAAGTAGTAAGTAGTAAAGAATAGGTAAAATAAATGTCCACAAAAACAGGCCGTTTTTAGGGGGGGCTAAGTAGGTGCCGCATAACACAATTAAAGAGATGGTTAAGCACATGGTAATGGCATGCCAGCGCTTGGGATAATGTTTTTGTGAGTGCTTAAATATATATAAGCATAACAAAGAAAAGCCGACTTCGAGACCACCAACAAGGGGTAAATTATTCACCAATAAGTTAAATACAGCAAATACCAACGACAAAAAACCAAAACAAATGCACATCCACTTAAGAACGTGCTTACGTAGCGTTTTTGTACTATTAAGTGCAGCTATATCCATGGATAACTTAAAATATTTTTGATAGCTTATGTTAACAATGAAATGCAAAAATCACAATTTTAAGCTTAAACAATTCAGAAAAAACAAGCCAAAAGAATTAGTAAAGCGTTTATTCCATAATCAATTCATTAACAGTACCCACTAAATCTGCGAATTCTTCATCAACATGCGATAACTGTTTAGGGCTCAGCGTTTTGTTTAACTTGAGTAGCAATTGCGCATAAGCTTTTAAGTTTTGTTCATTAAGCTCAAGCAGCTCATTACTCATATACTGTTCACGCTCTATAATAATGATGCGTAATTGCTGAGTAAATTCAGCCTCGCTAAGTGTTTGCTGGGTAAAAAGAGCTTCAAGTGCAGCTAAACGAGCTAGTTTGTAGTCGTACCATAAATTTCTAGTACTAGTATGCGCACTATTGGCTTGTGATATGAGCATTTGCTGCTCAGAAGTGAGTTTGCCAAGCCACTGCTTGTAGTAATCTAGTTGTCTCTCTAAGCGTTGTTGCTGGTGCTCATCTTGAGTTAATGAGGCATGCTCTTGGATTTCATCATTAATTTGCTCGCGAATATTTTTTACCATTTCACTGCGCTGTGACGGGGTTAAGGTCAGCGCTAACTCAATTAAAGGCTCGCTGGTATGCAACAGTAAGTTTCGCCAATGCTGCTTAACTTGGGTTATTTTATCCATCAACTGCGCAGTATCAGCTTCATTGTTTAGCAATTGTCTTAGGTCGAGTAAATCGGCTTTATATTTTGGTAATTCAACTTCACGATGCCAATCCCGGGTATCGTTAATAATCGCTTTTAACTGCTTAGATTGGCTTTTATTAAGATCAACGTAATCATCAATCCAAAATGACGATAACCAACCTAGGTTGTTATAGGCAAATGACGTTGAACAGCTGGCAATAAATAACAAACTGGTTATAAAAATAATTTTACTTAGTTTTATATTTTTTAAATTATTTAACATGAAAAGACCCCGTTGTATGATGCTTTGGTTGCCAAAAATCATCATAAGTAATTATGTAAGCTACTGCTTGCTTTTATTTTTTTCATTTTTCTATAGAATCGCAAGCTAACGCAATTTATATCATAGCTATGTGCTTAAGTTTAGAATTTTTGAGCTATAGTTAAAACTACTTGTTAATACGTTTGTATATCTAACTTATAAACGTTGGCGTTATTGATTTAGCTCATAATTTATTACCTACTCGAGTAATAAGTAAATGATTAACCGTTATGATGCTTACCGACAACGATAACTAATTTGGAGACATGCATATGTCACAGTCTAATTTAAAAGCAATGTTCTTTGCGGGCATTATACTTGCTACACCTTATGCTTATGCAGGGCTTGAGGAAGGCATAATAGCTGCAAACGCAGGTCAATTTGAGGAAGCACTAAAAGAGTTTAATTATCTTGCAGACAAAGGCTATGCCCCAGGTATTTACGAACTAGGTAAGTTATACGAGGGCGGACATGGAGTTACTCGTGACTACTACAAAGCAGCTGAACTTTACCAACAAGCAGTTAAAAAAAATCATGTAGATTCAATGTTTGCACTTGCGGTTTTGTATGATGAAGGAAACGGCGTAAAGTTAGACAAACAAATGGCTATTAGCTTATTTGAGAAAGCAGCCAATAAAAACCTTCCTGCAGCACAGTATAATTTAGGGGTAATGTACGCCAACGGCGATGGCGTGAGCCAAGATTATAAAGCCGCCAGAACATGGTATGAAAAAGCCGCCGCAAATAATTACACGCTTGCACAATTTAATTTAGCCTTGATGTATTTTGAAGGCTTAGGAATGCCAAAAAACCTTGAAATGTCGTATGTATGGAATACCATTGCTGAGTACAACGGTAACATGCAAGCTAGCCACAGTCGTAAACTTGATGAACGCACTATGCTCCCTAAAGAAGTCGCTGAAGCTAAAGAAAAAGCCGATGCTATTTATAATAAAATTTTAGCAGGTACTTACGCCGGTGAAGGGCGAATGTTTTAAGCAAATAAAATAACTAAAAAAGCTGAATGAAGTGATTCATTCAGCTTTTTTGTTTAAAATACTAAAGACTATTTTACATAAAGCCACTTTAGCACTTTGATCAGTAATTTATTTTGTTTGAGTAATAAACCTATACGTGGGTTAATTGAACCTGATACTAAAGTGTTTCTTGCGTGGCTAAAGGTTAAAAAGCCCTCTTTGCCATGATAATGCCCCATACCAGAGTGACCAACCCCACCAAACGGCACATCATCGGCAGCTACTTGAATTAGGGTGTCGTTAACTGCAACGGTCCCACTAATTGTCTGCCTCATTATGTGTGCTTGTGCTTGCTTATCTTGCCCTAGTATATAGAGCGCTAATGGATGATGGCGCAATTGAATATAATTGAGCGCATCATCTAATTTGTCATAACTCATTATCGGTAAAATAGGCCCAAATAACTCTTCTTGCATTAATTGCATCTCATCTGTGACGTGCGTCACAATATGCAGACCCATCCGGTGTTTTTCAGCATCTTGTTGATTTTGCTCAAGCGGCTTTGTTATTTTAGCGCCTTGCTGTTGCGCTTGCTCTAAATAACCTAGCAGACGTTGATAGTGAGCAGGACTAATAATAGAGGTCAGGTTTTTACCTTCAACACCTTGTTTAAAATGCTTTTTATAAAGTGTACACAAAGCTTTAATAAACTGATGTTCTAATGCTTTAGGAACAAATACGTAGTCAGGAGCCACACATATCTGCCCTGCATTGGCCATCTTTCCAAATAATAAAGCACTCGCGGCTTTATTTACGTCCGCATTTTCTAAAACAATGACTGGCGATTTTCCACCCAGCTCTAAGGTTACCGGGGTTAAGTTTTTACTCGCTGCACCCATCACCAACTTACCAACCGCTGTCGAGCCAGTAAATAATAAGTGTGCAAACGGTAATGATGAGAACTCGCTCGCTACTTCACTGCCCCCTTGAATAATGCTGCAGTGTTGGCTTAATTCTCCTGCAAACAGTTTTTCAAGTACCGCATTGGTATTAGGCGTAAACTCACTGAGCTTTAGCATCACTCTATTACCCGCGGCAAGAGCGGTAATAACAGGCACAATGGCTAATTGAATAGGATAGTTCCACGGAGCAATCACACCCACCACGCCAATAGGCTGATAGGTTACACTTACTTTTGAGGGCCATAAGCTCAAACCAGGGCTACGATGACTAGGCTTAGACCATCGAGGTAGCTTTTTAATAATATGTGCAAGCCCCTGCATAGTGGGCAAAATATCCCCCACTAAAGTATCAAACGCGGTTCGATAGCCAAAATCTTTAGATACCGCCGCAATTAAGTCTTGCTCTAGCGTTACAATGTTAGCGCGTATTTGCTTGAGTAAAGCAAGGCGTTGCTCAATGGGTAAATAAGGAGAGTCTTCAAAAGAGTGCTTTAGTTCATTAAATTGTGAACGCAAAGACCCTGTAGATAATGTGTCAGTGATCAAAATAGGCTACTCGATTTATAACGTTTTCAAGACTATAACCTTGTTCTGTTTCACGAGCAATAAAGAGTGATTTTGCAGCGCGATAAAAATCGTTGCAAAATCACTCAAAAAGGTTGGTTGGAACTCATACCGATGCATTGCTTTCGTGTGCATCGGTTAGCTGTTTTTTAGTTAGTTGTGGGGCTGTTAAAAACCAAACACCTGAGCTGCAATGGTCATTGTCACTAACGTGATTAAAACAATAGCAACAATATTTAGCACAAAGCCTGCACGGATCATGTCTTTCATTTTAATTTCGCCCGATCCAAACACAATCGCATTCGGTGGCGTAGCCACTGGCATCATAAACGCACAACTACATGCAATCGCGGCTGGAATCACCCATACTAATGGACTACCAGTTACAGACTCAGCAACAGGTCCCAGTAATGGTAAAAAGCCTGCGGCTGTTGCCGTATTACTGGTAATTTCCGTTAAGAAAGTAATGAGTGCCACCACCACAAGAATGCTCATAACTAAAGGAATTGCACTCGCACCCTCAATCATATTGGCAATGTAATCGGCTAATCCTGATGATTTAATTTGCGAGGCTAGCGTCAAGCCGCCCCCAAATAAAAGCAGCACACCCCAAGGCACTTTAGCGGCACTTTCCCAATCTAAAATTCGCTCATCACTGCCTTTATTAGCAGGTAGTACAAATAAAAGTAATGCGGCTGCAATTGCAATACCCGTATCTGAAATTTTAAGACCGGTCATATCACCTAGTAATGGTCTAAATATCCAACAAACAGCCGCAAACATAAACACAAACAATACGCCCTTTTCAGCACGTTGCATGAGTCCTAACTCTTTTAGCTGCGAAGAAAATACCGCTTTAGTGTCGATTCGCTTGTTTGTCTGTACATTCGCATCAACTTTATAGGTAAATTTAGTTAACCAAATCCAGCTGATGATTAACATACCAAGCGATAATGGAACACCAACGATCATCCATTGGGCAAAGCCAATTTCGATTTGGTAACTGTCTGATAGGTATGCAGCCATTAGTGCATTCGGTGGAGTACCAATTAAAGTGGCAATCCCACCAATACTCGCGCCATAAGCAATAGAAAGTAAAAGTGCTTTACCAAAACCTTCATTAGTTGGATCAGAGCTTTTAACTAAATGAGTGATAGATAAGGCAATAGGCAACATCATTACCGCGGTAGCAGTGTTAGACATCCACATAGATAAAAATGCAGTCACTAACATCATAGCTAAAATTTGTAAGCTTGGTTTTTTACCTGCATAAAGCATAGTTCTTAATGCAATACGCTTGTGTAATCCCCAACGCTCCATAGCAATTGAGATTAAAAAACCGCCTAAAAATAAAAAGATCAGCGGATGCGCATAAGGAGCTGCAACACTTTTTATAGCCGCTATATCTACAATAGGCGAAATCACTAAAGGAAGTAATGCAGTAGCAGGAATGGGCACAACTTCACTTACCCACCACGACGCCATCCAAAATGCTAAGCCTGCAGTTTTAAAAGCAGCAACCGACATTCCTACTGGCGGCTCAGCTAAACAGGTCAGTAACATTACACACGGACCAAGTAATAATAACAGCCATTGCATAAACGGCTTTTTATTAGCGTTATTTTCTAAAATACGTTTTGTCATATTAACAACCTTTAAAATTTATATTTAAGACCAAGCGCAACACTGTTATCAGCATTTTCTTCTAGGTCGAGGTCAGTATATAAAAGGTAAGCGGTAGTTTGCTTGTCAAAAGTGTAGTCTACACCGGTAGTCCACTGCGTTGCGTCTGATGCTTGACGTAGTTTTGAATCATCTTTTGCAAATTGTACTTTAGGAATCCATTTGTCTAGCTTGTAACTTGCGCTTAACACGTAACCATTCCCTGATTTAGTACCATCAATTGATTCTGAATGTTGGTATAACGCACCTAATTTTAGCTTTTCAAATTTATACACGCCTGCAACACGGCTTGCTTTAATATTATTAAGCGAGTCAACATGGCTGATTGAAATAGAGTAAGGTGCTTTATTTAAACTACGGTCACCATAAATAAGGGTTGCCGCAAATCCAGCTTCATTGTCTTTGTTGTCATCTTTTGGCGCATAGGTAAATGAAAACTGTGCATTGTGCCAGTACTTAGAAGTATAGGTAATAGTATCGCCTAAGCGATCTTGTCCGGCAATAACTTGTGAAATATCAGCTTGGGTTTCGTTAAAGTTATCAAGCTTGCCTTCAGAGTATTTAAAACGCGTATCGTTTCGCCCTACGACTACTTCACCAAACGCCCCTTTTAGACCAAGGTAAGTATTACGTGCTGCAAAAGGCTCATTGGTATCATCATGTTCAAAGCCTTTTACTTGAACCTCGTATTTAAATACCGCAGTAAAATACTCATTTAATTTATGGTCCCCTTTAATACCAATACGCGAGAAAGGGGCATCAATTTGTGTGCCTTCATCAGCGTAACGCATTATGCCAGTATCGGTGTTGGCAATTTGTACTTCGGCTTTACCGTACACAGTGTAATCTGCAGCAAACGCTGTTACAGGTAGTGTGGCAGCACTGCATAACGCAGCAAGTACTGAGCCTTGGAATAAATTATTTTTCATTATGTATCCTAATTGTGTGATGTTACTTGTTGTCTACAACTGTAGAGCAAGAACATGACCAACTAGATAATAACAAAAAATTTCAACAGCTTAAGAAACAAAACCATAATCGAAAGCCTTAAAATGTGCGGATTTCCACACACTTTAAATACCTACTATCACCATTTCCACCCACTAATCGGTAAACATATCTCGATTAAGGTTATATTTATTCATTTTATCGTAGAGAGTCTTACGCGCTATTTGCAACGTTGCCATGGTGTCTTTAATACTGCCATGATTAAGCTCTAAGGCTTCTTCAATTAAAGACTGCTCATAAAAGCTGACCTTTTCTACAAGGCTTAAGTCCAATGATAACGACGAGCCACTACTGCTTGAGTCACTCTGTGCAAAAGCCAGATCGGCGCCAAGTAATACCGCGCGTTCAGCCTGGTTTCTTAATTCACGTACATTACCAGGCCAATCATGCGCAAGTAGGTGCTGTTGTAACTCAATATTAAGCGCACCTAAAGGTTTATGAAAACGAGTGGCCGCAATAGAGCTAAAGTGCTTAAACAACAAAGGAATATCGGCTTTTCTATCTCTTAATGCGGGAATACTCACTTTAACTAAACTCAACCGATAATATAAATCGGCTCTAAACTCACCTTTTTCTACCAAGGAAAGTAAATCGACCTTGGTGGCCGCAACAATACGAATATCAAGGTCAATGGCTTTATTTGCACCCACGGGGGTAACTTTTCGCTCTTCAAGCACCCGTAGTAATTTAACTTGTAGCGATAAGGGAGTGCTTTCAATTTCATCTAAAAAAACGGTGCCGCCTTGTGCAAACTCAAACTTACCTTTGCGATCTTGTGTTGCGCCAGTATATGCGCCACTAACAGCACCAAACAATTCGCTTTCTATTAATTGCTCAGGCACCGCACCACAGTTAATAGCCACAAACTGACAGCTGGAACGGTTACTATGATCGTGTAAATAACGGGCAACCAATTCTTTACCTGTACCAGTTTCACCTTCAATTAATACATCTGCAGGGGTATCAATCACCGTGTTGAGTAAGTTCATCATGTGCTGCATTTTAAGGGTCTCGCCTAAAATACGCACACCGGGCGCGGAGGTCTTTTCAACTGCACGCTTCAGAGCTCTATTTTCCATAACTAAAGCACGTTTGTCTAAAGCTCTGGCAATGCAATCTAATAAATTTTCGTTCAGGGGTTTTTCAAATAAATCATACGCGCCTAATTGCATCGCTTTTACCGCTACAGACACATCGGCATAACCTGTTAAAAATATTACCGGAAGTTCACTGTCGAATGCTTTTACCTGCTCAATAAAAGTTAAACCATCCATAGTCGGCATATTTATATCACTAAGGACAACGCCATAAAAATTGCGACTCAAACGACTTAAAGCAACACTCGCATCACTAAAGCACTGCACCTCATACCCTTCGAGGGTTAAAAGCTGATTTAACGAATCACGGATCATCGCCTCATCATCAATAACAACCACTTGCTTACAAACAACGGCTTCAATCATTTTTTGGGGCCTCTATGCTTGATAAACTAATAATAAACTGTGCACCGCCTTGAGGGCGATTGTGCGCCGTTAAGTACCCATTAAATGAATCAATAATTTGCTTTGAAATTGATAAGCCCAGTCCTAAGCCATTACTTGATTTGGTACTGTAAAACGGTTCAAAAATAGAGCCCAGTACATGGTGTTCAATACCTGGACCACTATCTAAAATAGAAAGCTTAACGCGCTCCTCAAAACACTCAACATCGAAACTAAGCTCTCGTTTAGGCTCACCCTTCATTGCTTGTGACGCATTGGTGATCACATTAACCAGTACTTGTTCAAATTTTAATGCATCAACCCATACAGTGATCTCTTGCGAAAACTGCGGTGCACTAACGTTAACATCGTCTTGCTTAAGTTGCGGGTGGGTGATCATCAACGCATTGTTTAATAACGCCGACAGTGGATGAGGTCGAAGTTGCATGGCCGCCGGCTTACTAAAGTGTTTAAGCTGCGCCACTATTTTGTGCACCCGCTCTACTAAATTCTCAATAATAATTAAGTTTTCATTTAATGCATTGAGTTTTCCTTTTTTAAGAAAAATTTTAGCGCTTGCCAAATAGGTGTTTATGGCGCTCAGTGGCTGGTTAATTTCATGGTTAATACCCGCACTTAATTGCCCTATTGTGGCTAATTTTGCCGACTGTACTAGTGCAGTTTGCGCTTTTTCAAGCGCTTGAGTGCGCTCTAATACTTCAAGTTCTAAACTATGACGCGAATACAGTAACTTTTTATATCCGGCAAAGCGTGCCAATAAGCTATATCCGACAAAAATAAATACCCAATAAAACAACACCAGCCATAACAATCTGGGCACCTGTAATGCATTTATGCTCGAGATATCAACCAATACCGTCATGGTTGCATTTAGGTATGTCAGTGGCCTTGAAGCGGCAACATATTCATCTTTATCAATTTTAAATTGCTCAATGCCCTGACTTTTGTAGCGCTGCTGCTTTATTTGTAACGGTTGATGATCTAAGTAAGCACGGCGCTGTTTAATATCGCGGCGTGTAGTAATATCAAGCTCTGTAAACGTGTTTAAACGCCATGCGGGCTCATCTGACATAGCGATAATTTTATCCGCAAGTTGCAAATAAAAATGACTGCCTTTTGAAGTATTTAATAGCGAACGATCATTTTCAAATTTAGCGACATTAATTTTAAGTGCCACTACACCAATGGCTTTGCCATCTAGATAAATAGCCTGAGAAAAGTATATTCCGCGCTCTTTTGAGCGCTGTCCGAGGGCAAAGTAAGCGACCTTTTCTCCAGCAAAAGCCTGCTTAAAATAAGGTCTAAATGCAAAGTTGCTCCCTAAAAACGTATAGTCGGTTTGCCAGTTGCTACTTGCAATAACGTCGCCAAGGGGATCTAGTATGTATACATCTGAGGCACCGCTGGCTTGTTGAATATCAGCCAAGTAATTATTAATAGCATTAAAGTGTTGTGATTCATTATTAGTAAAACGAATCAATAAATTATTTTCTGTGAGGAGCTGAGGAATAGCTGCAAAACGTGCGAGTTCATTATCAATATAATTATTTAATTGAATGACCTGTTGGTCAGCTTGAATTTTAGCTTGGCCTAAATCATAAGCGCGGCCAAATGAAAATGTAACCACTAATAACAGCACTAACAGAATACAAGCAAAAATAATTTTTTTAGGAATGGAGAACATAAACGCCTGTAACACCAGGGTGCTAATAATAACTAATAGCCACTATTGTATCGATTTATAGGCCTTTGCAGAAGAAACTTTTTGTTAACAAGTGTACTGAAACTAAAAAACCGTGAAACAAACAATATTTCACGGTTTAATTCCCTGCAAAAGGGATGCTGTTTTAGCTTAGTCTACGCTTTTGCTAGCGCTGGTTTGTCTTTAAAATACTTATACAAACCAATTAATGAGGCTGCGATCCAGAATATTTCAATCACAAAGCTCGCTAAGTTAAAGTTATAACAAAGACTAATAAGCAACAAAATAGCACCGCTTAGATTCATCATGTTATAGACTAAACTTTTTGGCGATACCTTATTTAGTTGCAATAAAAAAAACGAACCAACCACTAAAAAAGTGCCACTCATACCAACAATATCAAATAAAAGTGCAATCACACGTCTATCCTTTTCCATTTTAAAACCCAACTGACTGGCCCAATCCATGGGGAGGGTTTTTTTCAATCATTGAAACAGCAAAACCAGCGAAGTTTACCAGTGAAATAAAAGCACACAAGGGCATATGTCCGCCTCTTGATACTTTGGATTAAATAGCCAGTTTATTTAAAAGTGACTTTACCACCTATCATTTTATAAGCGGCAGTCCCTCTTATGATCGCCGGACGTGCAAAAGGTCGTTCACAGCCAGGGCATACACATTCAGTATGAGTGTGATCTTGGGTTATTCGTTCTATAAAACATTTTACCAACGCCCCTTTGCCCCCTTTACGATATTTAAATAAAGGCGCTTTGCATGCAGAACAAAATATATCGACCGTTTTTGTAGGCCCTTTTTTATTGGGCTTAGCCATACTACCTCAATGGTTATTTTACGATTACTATGGCGTACATGCTATCACATGATAGAAAAGAAATTGATGGCAGTAAGCATTACTGATCAGAGTGATTATTGATTAGGTAATTATGTTAAAAAATATTGTGTTATTAAACTTTATTAGCTAAACGTGTTAATTGAGCCGACAGTACATTCATACAAAAGGGCTTTATAATAAACCCTGATACCTTTGCATTAATTATCTTTTTTACGGTCTCAGAGCTGTCTTCACAGGTCACCATAAGTACCGGAAGCTGAGCATGCTCAGTATCGTTTCTAATAGCATCAAGTAAGTTTAGACCATCCATTTTCGGCATATGTAAATCTGTTATAACCAAATCTATGAGCTGATTTTGCAGTATAGTTAATGCTTGCAGACCATCGGTTGCTTCAACGATGTCTTTATAATCTAACTGTCTCAACATATTAATTAATACATGACGCATTAATGGCATGTCATCAACAACTAATACTCTCATATGGATGTTTAACCAAAGTAGGTGCAAACAAATTTTTATCAAAATGAATTAACAAAAACTGTTATAGATAGTATCTACATTAGTTAACTATAGCTGTTGAAGCAAATAATCAGTTTTATTGACACAATGCAAGTTTGATAATAGAGCATTTAAAAACTACCAAACGAAGCTTGAATAAGCCCAGCTAAGCATGCTGGGCTGAGTGTAATTTCAAGCCCTCGCTTACCGGCACTCACATAAATAGTATCAAAGTCCAATGCGCTTGAGTGTATGTAGGTTTTTAAGCGCTTTTTTTGTCCAAGAGGGCTAACGCCTCCCAAAATATATCCTGTACTTGCCTGTACTTTTTGCGGCTCTGCCAGCATTACTTTTTTAACTGCGCAGAGCTTAGCCAATTGCTTTAGATTAATCTGCTGAGTAACGGGCGACACTGCTACAATTAGCTGTTGTTCTGACGTTTCTAACACCAAGGTTTTAAAAACTTGGGCGCTATTAAGGTTTAGCTTTTCAACTGCTTCAAGGCCATAATTAGTGTTGTTTACATCGTGCTCATAGCTAAGTACGTCAAATTTAATTCGGGATTTTTTTAGCTGTTCTATCGCTGGGGTCATCTGATAATGTCCTCAATATATTTCTGATAACTTACCATACTAAACAAAAAAACGGCGCTTAAAGAAGCGCCGTTTTTACCTAAGTTCTGTTGACCCTAATAATTACTTAGTTAGGTCATCAAAAAACTTTTTAACACCATCAAAAAAGCCTTGCTCTTTTGGACGGTTCTTTGAGCTATCTTTGCCCATGCTTTCCTCAAGTTCAGTTAGCAGCTCGCGTTGACGCTCATTAAGATTAACTGGTGTCTCAATCACTACTTTACAAATTAAGTCACCTTGAGCACCACTGCGTACAGACTTAACCCCTTTACCACGCATACGGAACATTTTACCCGTTTGTGTTTCTGACGGTATTTTAAGTTTTGCACGGCCATCTAATGTTGGTACTTCAATTTCACCGCCAAGGCCTGCTGTAGTAAAGCTAATAGGCACTTCACAGTATAAGTTGTTCGCTTCACGAACAAATATCTTATGCTCACGAACCGACACTTGCACATACAAATCACCTGCTGGTGCGCCGTGCATACCAGCTTCACCTTCGCCAGATAAACGAATACGGTCACCCGTATCAACACCTGCTGGAATTTTTACCGATAGCGTTTTGGTTTTCTCAACGCGGCCTTGACCATGACATTTGTTACAAGGATCTGAGATAATTTGACCTTGTCCATGACAGGTTGGACATGTTTGTTGTACGGCAAAAAAACCTTGGCGCATTTGTACTTGGCCAGCACCGTGACAGGTTGTACATGTTTTTGGCTTAGAACCCGCTTTGGCACCGCTGCCGTCACACGGGTCACAACTAACCCAAGTCGGTACTTTTATTTCAACGTCTTTACCACGAACCGCTTCTTCTAAGCTTAAGTCCATGTTGTAACGTAAATCGGAACCACGTTGCTGGCGAGATTGGCGTCGGCCACCGCCGCCACCAAAAATATCACCGAATACATCACCAAAAATATCACCAAAATCACCTTGACCGCCACCAAAGCCACCGTGACCACCGCCACCACCTTGTTCGAAGGCAGCATGGCCGTATTGGTCATACATTTGACGTTTTTGATCGTCCGTTAATATTTCGTAGGCTTCCTTTACTTCCTTAAACTTGGTTTCAAGGTCTTTATCACCGGCGGTACGATCTGGATGATATTTCATCGCTAAGCGTTTATACGCTTTTTTTATGTCTCGCTCACTCGCATCTTTGCTTACGCCGAGGACTTCGTAATAATCGCGTTTTGACATATCTATCACACTACTCTTTTCTATATGCAGCGCTAGCTGCTGGACAAACCGATAAATCATATCGATTTATCATTGAATTTTTAAAGCACTTTACTTACATCTCTTACATGCAAAAGGCGCGTTAAGCTTTAGCCTACGCGCCTCAGGTGTTCATCCTAACTTAAACACGCAATGTAGTCATGGTGTTTTCGGTTAGCGAGAAGCGTTAGTAACAATTACTTGTCGTCTTTAACTTCTTCGAACTCTGCATCAACAACATCGTCGTCTTGCTTAGCAGACTGTTGTTGCTCTGCACCGGCATCACCACCTGCTTGTTGTGCTTTAGCTTGGGCGATTTCCATTAGTTTTTGAGACTTTTCAGCAAGTGCTTGTGTTTTAGCTTCAATTTCTGCTTTGTCGTCGCTCTTAATTGCACCTTCAAGGTCAACAACAGCCGCTTCAATTGCTTCTTTGTCTTCGCTTGGTAATGCATCACCCGCTTCTTCAATTTGTTTACGTGTACCGTGAACAAGTGCGTCTGCTTGGTTACGTGCAGCTACTAACTCTTCAAACTTTTTATCGTCTTCAGCATGTGCTTCTGCATCGCGAACCATTTTTTCAACTTCTTCATCACTTAAACCTGAAGACGCTTGAATGGTGATTTTTTGCTCTTTACCTGTGTCTTTATCTTTAGCAGATACATGTAAGATACCATCCGCATCCACATCGAATGTTACTTCGATTTGTGGTGTACCACGTTGTGCAGGGCGAATACCTTCTAGGTTAAATTGACCTAGAGATTTGTTATCGCTAGAACGTTTACGCTCACCTTGTAACACATGAATGGTTACCGCAGATTGGTTATCTTCTGCTGTTGAGAACGTTTGCGATTTCTTAGTAGGAATCGTCGTGTTTTTCTCAATCAGTGCCGTCATTACTGAACCCATAGTCTCAATACCAAGAGATAATGGTGATACATCTAGTAATAATACGTCTTTCACGTCGCCTGCAAGTACACCACCTTGAATCGCTGCACCTACTGCAACTGCTTCATCAGGGTTAACGTCTTTACGTGGCTCTTTGCCGAAGAACTCTGCTACTGTTTTTTGAACAAGTGGCATACGAGTTTGACCACCCACTAGAATGATATCGTTGATATCGTTCACAGATAGGTCTGCATCAGCAAGTGCACGCTTAAGCGGTTCAATTGACTTAGTCACTAAGTCTTCAACTAATGACTCAAGCTTAGCACGTGTCAATTTCACGTTCATATGCTTAGGACCAGACGCATCAGCGGTTACATACGGAAGGTTTACTTCTGTAGATTGTGCTGATGAAAGCTCAATTTTTGCTTTCTCTGCTGCTTCTTTAACACGTTGCATAGCAAGTGGGTCAGTTTGTAAATCGATACCTTGATCTTTCTTAAATTCAGCTACTAGGTAGTTGATAACACGGTTATCGAAATCTTCACCACCTAAGTGAGTGTCACCGTTAGTCGCTAGAACTTCAAATGTGTGCTCGCCTTCAACTTCATCAATTTCAATAATTGATAAATCGAAAGTACCACCACCTAAGTCATATACTGCTACAACGTTTTCACCACGGTTTTTATCCATACCGTATGCAAGTGCTGCAGCCGTTGGCTCGTTGATAATACGTTTAACTTCAAGACCCGCAATACGGCCAGCATCTTTGGTTGCTTGACGTTGTGAATCATTAAAGTATGCCGGTACTGTGATTACCGCTTCAGTTACTTCTTCACCTAAGAAGTCTTCAGCTGTTTTCTTCATTTTTTTCAGTACTTCAGCAGAAATTTGTGGTGCAGCGCGTTTTTCGCCGCCCGCTTCAACCCATGCGTCGCCATTATCAGCTTTGATAATTTTGAAAGGCATGATGCCGATATCACGTTGTACTTCTTCGTCTTCAAAACGACGACCAATTAAACGCTTAATTGCGAACAATGTGTTTGTTGGGTTAGTTACCGCTTGACGTTTTGCAGGTTGACCCACTAACGTTTCACCGTCTTGCGTGTAAGCAATAATAGACGGGGTTGTGCGATCGCCTTCCGCATTTTCAATAACACGTGCTTTGTCACCATCAAGTACTGCAACACAAGAGTTAGTAGTACCTAAATCGATTCCAATAATTCTACCCATGAATCTTCTCCAACTTCTAAATTCGTTAATACGTTCGATGACTAGTTAATAGGGATGCCACAAACTTAATTCAACTGTAAAAATGAAAAAAAATTCATTTTTTTTAATTTATTTACTAAATAACCCTAAAAAGAGTAAGGATTGCTCGTTTTTTGTTATTTAGGAGAGTCCTTATTGTCTGGTCTGATGAGTTTGGGTGTGATATAAATTCAGCAAATAACACTAAAAGGACATTATTTGTGCACTTTGAACAATTATTACAACAAGCAGCCCTAGCAAGTAAGAAAACGGACCAAGAAACCAATACTATGCAGTTTCCTGCTAATTGGTGCCAAGGTAGAACTGCTTTTGGCGGCCTCTCTGCGGCGCTTCTTTATCAAGCAATGCGCAATAAAGTTGACTCATCAAGACGACTGCTTTCTTTAAGTACAAACTTTGTCGGCCCTTTATTGGCTGAAAAGCCATTTTCTTTGTCGGTAGAAATATTACGTGAAGGAAAAAGTAGTACCCAAGTGCTAGCCAAAGCCATTCAAGATGACGCAGTATGCGTTATTGTGCAGGCCTGTTTTGCTAAAAATCGTAATTCATCAATTAATGTACCGGTATCAAAGTCGCTAGGCTTACACCCTGTGAACGAACGCCACTGTTTAGGATTTGTACCTGGGCAAATGCCAGAATTTTTTCAACATGTTGATTTATGCCCTCAACAAGGAGCCATGCCGTTTAGCAGTGCTGAAACCTCTCATTTAGGTGGTTGGATGCGCTTCAAACATACGCCAGAAGCAATTACAGAAGCCCATGTTATTGCCCTTACTGACGCATGGCCACCAACTTTGCTGCAAATGTTTAAACAACCAGCACCGGCAAGTAGTATGTCGTGGTATTTAGAATTTGTACAAGCGCCTAACTTAGCCCCGGGTGAATGGTTGGGCTTTGAAGCAATTACTCATCACTCAAAAGATGGTTACGGACTTGAAGATGGCTGTATTTGGTCGCAATCAGGTGAGCTTATTGCCCTAACCCGCCAAACCGTGGCTTTATTTGATTAACAATTAAAAACGAGTGAAGTCGCGCTGGGTATATTGTTTATCTATATTAAGCATTATGGTGCGATATTCACCGCTCTGAATTATGTTGGCTAAGCCTTGGTCAAATTGCTGCCTCAGCAAATCATTTTTAAAATACGCAGGTCTTGCCGCAGGTGGAAAAATAGTATGGATAACAAAATCTTTGGTGGCATTGGTTTTTTGATATTCCTTTAAGTAGTAAAGAAATATACGCCTATCGAGAATAATGGTATCAACCCAGCCTGCCATTAAGTGGTGTATCTGCGCTTGTTGGTTGAGTACTTCTTCATAGCCTCTTAAATTCTCTAAGTTGTGGCCAAATTCTTTGGGTAAATAGGCAGGTGCATTCTGAAATGCTAAAACACTTTTAGTCGCCAGATCGTAAATAGTATCAATAGTAAAGCTACTCTTTTTAAGACTCACCACCACATTTTCGTAGCTGACAACAGGTTGGCTTCGATATATGCCTGTAATTAAAATACCTGAATAATTTAATGCGATATCAACATGACCTTGGTTTAATAAGGCATCTGCACGTTGATTTGACATGTACTGTACATCGACTTCATTTATATCTTGATTACTTAGTGCTGCTTTTACAATTTCGAGCTGAATTCCTGAATCAGTTTCACTTATTACATAGGGTGCAACAGTAGGGTTAGCAGCAACAGTAACTCGTTGCTGATTATTATCTTTGATAAATGCAAAGCTATCGCTACATAAACATACTAAGGCCAATAAAAAAACCACTTTCACACTATCACCTAATCCGTTTTTATTTTCAGTTGTTGAGATTACTTTTCTTTTTATATTATTAGTAATTTAGTCGCAGCGTTTGTATTTAGCTATTAATTATAGCAATATTTAAATTATTGAATTAACTATAAGCTAACATTTTGCAAACTGCCTGTCCAAGCTGTGATCTTATCATTGAAATTCCCGACATTAATGCCAAACAGGTTGCACTGTGTCCTCGCTGTAATCACAAAATTCGCGGTGTTAATGTTAACCATGATATCGAAATAGTCGCGTTAAGCTTCAGCGCACTGCTGATGTTGCTCAGTAGTATGTTTTATCCGTTTATTTCTTTTAGTAGCAATGGTATTACCCAAACAATTACCCTACCTGATGCTGCTCGCATTCTATTTAATTATGATAGTGACCTGCTCGGCCTGTTTATTGATATCAGCATTATTATTCTGCCTATGAGTTTGCTCATTATTTTGATCCCTTTACATTTAGGGGTACTCAAAGCGCTGCCGCAAGCAATTGCAAAAAGGCTATTAAAGTTTACCTTGGCACTTGAACCTTGGATCATGTCAGAAATATTTTTGATTGGTGTTTTGGTTAGTATGGTTAAAATAATGTCATTAGCTGAGGTTAGCTTTGGTACCAGCTTTTTTGCCTATGTGGGATTTGTAATTTTTTATGTTAGTGCGTTAACACGGCTAAATCGTGCAAGGTTGTGGTCGCAGGTAAGCCCGGCAATTCGGCTTCAAAGTAGTGCAGGCGCAGAACGTGCAATAGACGATAATATAAAAGCCTGCCATGTTTGCCACCAGTTGAGCGTTGACCTAATCTGCCCTCGTTGCCATAGTAAAACCTACTTAAGAAACCCGTACAGCGTTCAAAAAGCAGCAGCTTGGCTAGTTACCTCAGTAATTTGTTATATCCCCGCGAATTTACTGCCCATTATGTACACTATCAGCCTTGGGGATGAAACCCCTGCCACGCTTATTTCTGGTGTTATTACTTTATGGAATAGCGGCTCCTACCCTATTGCGCTGATTATCTTTTTTGCAAGTGTGGTGGTGCCATTAGCGAAAGCGCTCATTTTAAGTTTTTTATGTTTTATGGTTACAAAACCCGCCAACCTGCATACAAAAGGTTACACAAAAGTGTATCAACTTACTGAATTTATAGGAAAATGGTCTATGATTGATGTGTTTGTTGTGGCTATATTAGTTGCATTAGTGCAGCTAGGAAATTTGATGTCGGTTATACCGGGTTTAGGCATCGTTTTTTTTACTGTTATGGTATTATGCCAAATGATGGCAGCACACGCATTTGACCCTCGTTTACTGTGGGATTCACCTAAAAATAAAAACGCAGAGAATAAAGCATGACTAAAACAGCCAACGTAGCACAAAAAACACGTATTTCTGCGATTTGGATTATTCCCGTGGTTGCCTTATTGGTAGGTATTTGGATGCTTTATCAATACCAATTAAATAAAGGGCAAACAATCTATATTTCTATGCCGCAAGCCGAGGGCATTGTTGCCGGTAAAACAGAAATTAAAGTACGGAGTGTTAAAATAGGACAAATTGATCACATTCGCCTCTCCAACAGTCAAGACAGCGTGATAGCCAGAGCACAAATAGATAAAAACTACGATAACTTGCTTACTGAAGATGCCCGTATTTGGGTGGTAAAACCTCGCATAGATGAAACTGGCATTAGTGGCATGAGCACTTTGCTCTCAGGTGTTTATTTAGAGTTTTCGCCAGGCGAAAGTAAACAACTAAAGAAGCAGTTTAAACTTCAAGAAGAGCCTGCATTAATAGGCAAAGATGTTCAAGGTGGGCGCTTTAAGTTACTCAGTTACAATGCAGAAGTACTTGATGTGAGTACTGGCATATTTTTTAAAAACTATAAAATAGGCCAAATAGAAACCGCTACTTTTGATTGGAAAAACCAAGCAATGCAATACGGTATTTTTATTAAAGCCCCCTATGAGAACTTGATCACCTTAAATTCTATTTTTTGGGTTAACTCAGGGATAGAAATAGATCTTTCCGCAGATGGTATTAACATTAACACCGGTTCTTTGAGCAAATTATTGAAAGGGGGGATCTCTGTCGGACTACCTGAACAGCAAGCTCCTGGCGATTTAGCACAAGACGGTCATAGCTTTTCTTTAAGCCAGAGCTATAAACAAGCTCTAGAAGAGCGCTTTTATGATTTTGATTATTACCTTATTGAGTTTGAGCAATCTATTCGAGGCTTACGTGTAGGTGCTCCAGTAGAGTACCGAGGAACACGCATAGGTACTGTGGTTGAAGCTCCTGCGAACGTAATAATAGATGGCAAACCCGCTCATTTTCGTGCTAAAAATACCGCAGTACCCGTATTGATCAAAGTCGAGTATGGGCGTTTATATCACAACAATGCCTTAGCTAAAGAGTATTGGGCATCAAGCATAAACGAATGGATTGAAAATGGTATGAGGGCATCGCTTAAACCGGGGAATTTACTCACTGGTGCAGTGTACGTCGACTTTGACTTTTATACTGACACCCCAAAAAGCGAGCTTAAAAAGCTTGCTCAATACGATGTGTTTCCGAGTGTATCTAGTGGTATAACGGTGCTTGCTGACCAAGTGTCTGATGTGCTGAATAAGGTAAATAATTTAAAAATTGAAGACAGTTTGGCAAAAATGCAAACAACTTTCAGCGAGTATCAAGCGTTGGCCAGTGAAATGCGCACATTATTAAGTAAACCTGACACCCAAAATTTACCCGGTGACTTTAATCGTAATCTCGAAAAAATAACCAAAAGTATGGAGCAATTTGAAATAACCATGCGGCAGTTTGATAAAACCATGGCAAGCTATCAAGCAGGCTCACAAATGCACCACCAGCTTGAACAAACACTGCTGCAAATTAGGCGTTTATCTGAAGAATTCCAACCACTTACTCGTGGGTTAAACGAACAACCTAACATGCTCATTTTTGATAAGTCACTGCCTAGCGACCCGCAACCAAGGAAACAATAATGAAAGCACTATTTTTAATTTTAGCTGGTTTGATTATAAGTGGTTGTAGCTCGGCTATTCAAACTGCAACTCAATATTACCAATTTGAACAACCCATAACTGACTCTTCGCGAAATGTGCAAGATACAAAAGCACAACTCAGGGTGCAAACAGTTACCTTAAGGGGGGCATTGAATAACCGTGGTATTGCTATGAAAGTAGATAATAATCAAGTTCATGCTGCTAATTATCACTTGTGGGGCGAATCGCCGGATGTAATGCTTACAACAACTGCGCAACAAACATTATTTAATGCCATGAGCAACTGGATGGTTATAAAAGGATTGCCGGTCATTACCGACCAACAACAACAAATATTTTATGAACTAGAATATGAATTACATCACTTTAACGGCGATCTGCAAGGTAATGCAGATATCTCTGGGTTATGGCGTTTGTACTATACCCACCCAGAATCAGGCAGACGTTTACTAAGCATTCATAACTTCTCAAATGTAACGCCAATAGATAACGATGGCTACAATTCATTAGTCGCTACCCTTGAAAAAATGTGGCTAGAGATAAATTCAAATGTGGCAAATACAATTGAAAAAACAAGACTCAATCATAAATAAATACACTGATGGTGGTTTTATCAGCATTGATGACTGCCTTACCCACCTCAGTAAAACCCAGTTTATATAGTGTATTTTGAGATCCTAAATTAGCCGTTGAAGTAATTGCGCATACATCTTTTATACCTAATTTATGTCTGTTATTTAAAAGTATTGTAGCTGCTTCAAAAATATATCCCTTTTTTTCAAAGCCGTCTTTTAACGCAAACCCTAAATCGGGATGTTGCATAGTCGCTCGCTGATAAAAACCAACAATACCAACCACAGTTTCATCATGGAGTGTGATCATATAAGGCCCAAAACCGTGCTCTTTATGGGCAGCTATAAAGCTGTCTTTGATGTATTTTTTAGCGTCGTCTAGGGTATGAATACCTTTATCACCAATGTATTTAATAAAGTTGGCCTGGTTAACTAACTTAAGTAACTCAGCCGCGTCAGCTATTTGTGCAAAGCGTATAAGTAAACGTTCAGTTTTAAAAGCAATATTCAAAATAACTCCTTGGAGTTCAATGCTATAGCTATAATTTAACGACATTAAAACAAAACCCAGTCAACGATGACTGGGTTTTTTGGTTTTAGAGTAATTTCAAACTTACTTTTGCAATTTTATATCGCTGTAGTAAGCATCTAAACTCGTCACTTTAGTCTGATTTGGCAAATCAGCAAACTCGCTATCACTAAACTTAGTGCCGCGTAGCTGCACATTTAAACGTGCTGCTTTTGGGTTTAACATTGTTTGCTGGTAGTAATCTTTAATATCAGCAAGGGTGACTTTTTCCACCTCTGCAATTAATTTTTGTCTTGAATCAAAATCAAAGTTTTCACGATACCAATCGTTAATCAATGGACTCATTTCGTCGCTTAAATTCTTTGGCTGTTCTTTTAACGAAACCAAAGTTGCATTTTTAAGCTGTGCAAATGTTTCCTCACTCATGGCATTAAGCTCAGAAGCGTACTCTTTTTTAAACTTGTCAAAGCGACCTTGAATGTCTTTTGGCCCTTTCACAGGTGTTTGGATAAATAAACCAATACCTGAGTAATCTTCAATAGGACGCGCTAATGCGCCTACTGCATAAGCAAGTTGCTCTTCAGTACGCATTTTATCAAACGCGATTGTTCTAAAGTGACCTTGCAATACAGCTGCCTGTGCTTTTTGTTTGTAACCAGGAGTTGGGTGAATGGTCATATCGACCACCGCTACATCGGCGACATCAATATCTTTGTGTAATACACGCGCTTCACCCGGTTGCGGTAACCACGCTTTACTGCGTGCAAACTCCGTTTGAGTATGTTTGCTTGGTAAGATAGCCGCTAACTCAGCAGCAATAGCATCAATGTCCTTTTCGTTGTAGTTACCGTAGCTAAATACACGTAAGTTATTATTCGCTAAGGTGCTTTGCTTTAAAGCGTGTAAATCAGCAAGCGTTAGTGTTTTTGCAGCCTTAATTAGCGCTTCTGTATCGAAACTGCCAGTACGAGTTAGCTTTGAATACTCACCAAATGCTTGTGCATACGGGAACTGTTTTTGTTGATTAAGTAAATCTCGCTGATAACGGTCAATCGCTTGATTAAACGCTTGTGCTGAAATTTCAGCATCAAACCCAGCTAACGCTTGTTTAAGTAAAATATCTTGTTTATCAGTAAAACCACTTAACGATAGCACCAATCCATTACTTGAGCTTAAATTAACGTTCATGCCAGCAATGGCAGCTTCAGTTCGTAACTGACTTAATTGAGTGTTATACAGATCAGCCCAAACAGAATAAAGTACGGTTGAGTTAATATCATGCAAACCTGTTTGCGTGTTGATATACACCTCAACTAAACCTTTAGGCTGCTCTGCAAACTGCTGACTTGCTTGGCGCCAAATTTTTACGCCGTTTTTATCATAGCTAAGCTCAGGATGCTTCTGCTCTTTAAAAGCTTGCGTTTTAATAGCAAAACTCTCTGGTAGTAAATTGTTAACACTTGGCAATGCTAAATTAAAATCACTTGGTTTTTCCCAGCTGGCAATTTCTGCATCGCTAATATCGTTAATTTTATATTTGCCATCGTAAAAATGCAGCTCAGAATCTGTATCTTCCTGTTGAGAAATATACCAGATGCGAAGTGTATCGGCGTTAAGTTGCTTAAGTACATTATTCACCGCATCAGCATCAAATTGAGCATAGTAGTACGGTGCGTTTATCGCATGATTTAACGGGTAATCTTGCATGCTTTGAGTCAACGCACTGACATAGTTAAACTCATCGCCCTTTTCTAAAAATTTAAACTGATTATTTAAAGAAGTGCGAATTTCATTAAAGTACTTACTATTAACGCCCTCACGCTTAATCAAGTCAATGTATTGCATGATTGTCGCGACAATTGATTCGCGGTTTTTCATACCCTCATCAGTCAGCTCTATATTCACGTTCAAAGAACCGTAGTTGCCATACTGATTTGCAGAGGCAGAGGCTGATAACTGAGATACCCACCCTTTATCACGTAATATTTGCGCTGGACTACCTGGCATTTCATTACTAAGTAAATAGGCAACAAAGCGATTAGGTTTTACTGCAAATTCATTTTGGTTATTAGTAATTGTGAAATCGAGTTGTAATTGTTTTACGTCTTCATTTGGTGAGTAAAAAACACGTTTACCACCGGCATTATCAAAATCTAAGCTAGCTGTAACACTTGGCTTTTCAATATTTTTATTTTCAATGTCAGCAAAGTATTTTTGTGCTTTTTTCTGCATTTCTGCAATTGGTAAGTTCGAAATCAGCGCCACTTTCATAATATTTGCTGAATAATATTTATTATAAAAATCAACCGTTTCCTTGTGTAATGAACTATCAGCTTTATCGCCTAGGGTTTCAAGGTTACCAATTAAAAATCGGTTAGCCGGATGTTCACCCATCATTTTACGTGCAAGTTTAAATTGGCCGAAAAAGTCCATTTCACGACGCATTGACCATTCAGCATTTACTGCATTTTTTTCTTTTTCTGTGTATTCTGGGTAAAGCTTAGGGGCTTTAAAAAAATCTGAAAAGCGGTCTAAGCCTTCATCAAACGCATCGTTATTAATTTTAAACATGTAGTTGGTAATATCGAGCCAAGTATAAGCATTATGCGCACCACCATTTTTAGTCATAAAATCGGAGTACCCTTTGGTATCAGGGTATCGTTCAGTGCCTAAAAACAACATATGTTCTAGGTAATGCGCCATACCTTGTTGGCTCATTGGGTCATGTAACAGACCTACACCTACACTCAGTGAAGCAGCAGATTTTTCAGCGCTTGGATCAGAGACTAAAATCACTTCAATATCGTTAGCAAGTTTCAAGGTTTTATATTCACGGTTATCGTTAGGGCTAACAACGAGCGTTGATGACAACAGTGATGTTTGTGAAGATTGAGAAAGAGTGGCGGTATTCGAACAACCGCTTAATATTGCCAGTGCAATTGCACTTAAGCCGATGACGTGTCTCATTTTAATTATATCCATTGCTGTTAAATACGTGTTTAGTGTTACAAAAATACTAAATCAGGAATAAACTACCATCATCAAGTAATACTATGCTACTAATTAGTACTTAATTGTGTAACACATTGTGAATAACAATCGAATACTCAAAGAAAATAATAAGGTAAGTTATGGAAAAGATAATAATAATGGCCATGTTTGTGCAGGTAACACTTTCATTAGTTGTTATGGTGATTATGGGAAAACGTCGTTTTGCAGCGGCCAAAAATAAACAGATACAGTTAAATGATTTTGCTGCTATGCGCCTTGATAATGCGGGCGATTATGTCAGAGTTGCTGATCGTAACTTTAGCAACCAATTCGAAATACCTGTGCTTTTTTATGCGGGATGTTTAC
Source organism: Pseudoalteromonas sp. Scap25 (assembly GCF_013394125.1). Taxonomy (GTDB): domain Bacteria; phylum Pseudomonadota; class Gammaproteobacteria; order Enterobacterales; family Alteromonadaceae; genus Pseudoalteromonas. The sequence goes on from NZ_CP041328.1 coordinate 627,326, forward strand.
TTGCTTTACAGCTTAATATGGCGAGTGTCAGTATTGCAGTACTTGCCTGTTTATTTGTCGCTACACGAATTATTCACAGCATCATTCACCTGGGTAGTAATCATTTAAGAGCCCGTTTTAGAGTGTTTTTACTAGGCTGCTTATCTGTGTTTGTAATGTGGATTTTGCTAGTGCTGGGTGTACTTTACCACTAAAAAATAACGGCGAATTTAACAATTCGCCGTTATTTTTTATAAGTTTATTTTGTACGTTTTAATCGAGGTGCTACTAGCAGTAGTGCACCTAATAACCACGCTACACTACCACTAGAGTCTGAAGTTTTTGGTGGTGTAACTTCTACGTTATCAATTAATGTATTTTCTTTAGGTGTCAAGTTTTGTGCTGAATTAGGATCATCATCAAGCACAACCACACTTTGAATTGATACCAAGTTTTGATTACTAATAACTAAATTTTCATCTGAACATTGCTCTTGAGTAATACCAACTAATGGTACCTCTGAACAATGGACTAAGGCAGCAATTTTATTTAAGGTTTCTTGGCTTTGCGTAGTGACTTGTCCAAACACGGTAAAACCACCATTTTGTAAATCTAAGTTTTGGCTGTTATCACTCATGTTAAAAAACCATTGGCTAGTAGCGCTGTTTTCATTACCGCCCTGTTTTGCCATAGCAATGGTGCCTTTAACATTTGAATAAATAGGTTCGTTTATAACCGAAGGTTTGGTTGTAATTGGATCCATTTTATCAGAAAAGGTAAAGCCCCCTCCTTGAATGATAAACTTATCAATAGAGCGATGTATTACCGTTTGATTATATGCAGCATCATCAACATAACTTAGGAAATTTTCTACTGTTTTAGGAGTTTGTTGATCAAACAAGTTAATTTGTATCGTTCCCTGACTCGTTTGCATTTCGACTATAGTTGCAGTGCTTGAAAAACTTGTTGCAGTTAAAATTGAGGCTAAGATAAGCTTCTTCATTATTTTTCCTATTTTTATTGTCATTAGAATTAATATTTTATGCATCATAGAATAGTGCTATTTATTTTGTAAATCGATATATAAGTACTTAACGCTACAATTCATAGCAAAGTAATTACACCACAGTTACAACTGTTTACATTTTTATTTTAAACACGTTATGGATAATTAATTGCCTGTGTGCCTTGGTGTACATTACGGTTACTCTTTTTAATTAATTTTAAACCTTGCAAGGTATTTAAAAAGCCCCTTATCAATCACTCTTTTTTTGTTATTATCAATCAGGGACTGTTGCCACTTAAAGGTCATTAGGCCCTAACTCATTGATAGGAGTACATAAAATGACTAATAACACGACTATTTGTGATTTTGGATTACATAAAGGTGAGCCATACACCCAATTGCCCGTGAGCTTTTTGAAATGGATGATTGATGTTAATCATCAAAAATCTCAATATGCACGAGATGAACTTGCTCGAAGAAACAGGGTTGTAGAGCTGCAGCGTCAAACCACACAGGCTGAAAAAATATAAAGAAGTGCGTTTTTTTAAACTCGAACTAGTTTACACTAACCACCTACTAGATTGAGCTTTAATTCATCGATAGGTATCTTATGCGTACTCTTTTTTTTCTTGTTTTTTTTCTTGGTTTATCTGGCTGTGCTAGCGATTCTGTCAATAAACCTGCAGCACAGTATTTAACAGTTCTTCATACCAATGATAACCATGGTCGCTTTTGGCATAATGAAAAAGGCGAATATGGCATGGCAGCCCGTAAGACCCTAATTGACCAGTTAAGAGCAGAGGCAAAGACACAGGGACATCAGGTGTTATTGTTATCAGGCGGTGATATCAACACTGGTATTCCGGAGTCGGACCTACAATTTGCTGAGCCCGATTTTAAAGGTATGTCGAAAATCGGCTATGATGCAATGGCTCTAGGAAACCATGAGTTTGATAACCCAATAAGTGTATTAAAACAGCAACAAAAATGGGCTAACTTTCCTCTTTTATCGGCAAACATTTTCGATAAACAAACTAACGAAACAGTTTTTGAGCGCTATAAAATATTTAATAAAGGTAACTTAACCATTGCCGTTATTGGCTTAACAACAACGGATACCGCAAAAATTGGTAACCCTCAATACATTGGCCATTTGGATTTTAAAGATCCGGTTAAAGTAACTGCCTCACTCACCCAAAAACTAAGAGCAAAATATAACCCGGACATTACCATTGCAGTAACGCATATGGGCCACTATGCAGATGCTAAAAATGGGATCAATGCCCCTGGTGATGTCACACTTGCTCGCTCTTTAGATAAAAATGCCCTTGATATGATTATTGGTGGCCACTCTCAAGAGCCAGTGTGTATGGCTGCTAAAAACGTTACTGATGAGAACTTTAAACCGGGTTTAGCCTGTAAACCAGATCAGCAAAATGGGACATGGATAATGCAAGCCCACGAATGGGGTAAGTATGTGGGCAAAGCAGAATTTAAATTAGAAAACGGTCAATTATCTCTACTGAGTTATCAATTATTACCCGTTAATTTATATGTCGATAAAAAGCAACCAGACGGCAGCATAAAAGCCGTTCTAGCTGCAGATTACATTAAACCTGACTCTGCATTACAGACCTTTTTGGCAGCATACCAACAAAAGGGTGCTAAGCAAATTGAGGGGAAAATTGGCTTCGTCAATTACAGGCTTGAGGGAGATCGCAATAAAGTACGCTTTGAGCAAACAAACCTTGCGCGCGTTATTATCCAAGCACAAATGAACACTGTAGGTGCCGATTTTGGTATTATCAGTGGTGGCGGTGTTCGCGATAGTATTAATGCGGGTGACGTGAGTTATAAAGATATACTTAAAGCACAACCTTTCAAAAACCGTGTCGCCTATATCGACTTTAAAGGCAGTGAAATTTTAACCTATTTAAATGTCGTGACACGTTTCCCACCAGACTCTGGTGCTTACATGCAGTATCATAACTTAGCATTTGAATTAAAAGCTGGGCAGGTAACTGACGTATTTATCGCCGGCAAGCCACTTGATATAAACAAAACATACCGCATGAGTATTAATGAATATAACGCCTCTGGTGGCGATAATTATCCAAAAATCACAAAAATGGTGGGTTTTGTAAGCACCGATGAAACTGACTCGCAAGCTTTAAAACGGTTTTTTACTGAGCATAGCCCTGTTGATGCACGTGAATTTGCACCTAAGTAGTGATCTAGTGTGAACATTATGAGTGTCATTAAAATGCTAATGGCACTCTTCATTAAGGTTTATGTGATAAGCTCAGTTAAATCATTATCCTAAGCAGTTAATTCGAAATTATTTCCCTATTATCTCTATATTCCCTTGGTTAACATTTACTAAGCCATAGCTATGCATCCGTGATCGAGAGCCCTCTCCAAATGCCTTTGGCGGGTAATACAGCTCCTTCTGCTCTGGGCAATCATTCAATACATCATCTAACGCCGCACGAATTTCACTCAGGGTTTTTTCTAAACTGTTATTAAAGTTTGGTCGTTTTCTGATGGTATGCCCGAGTTCAACTAAACGATAAAAGTACTTATTGGCAAGTTCTAACAGCTCCTCGGGTACATTTTTATTATGGTTAAGTTTAATCTCTGGATTATTAGTACAAAACTCAACAAGCGCTAAATAAAAACACAACGGCTTATTTGCTAACGCCACTTTTTGCTCGGGATAATAACTACTGGATAAAGTTTTACTTTTTAAATTAATCACGAGTATTAATGGCTTTGATTCTAGTGTACTTGGCTCCTGCTCAGTAATGAGTTTTTTATTCCTTTGATAAATTTCAGCCTGCTTTATCATGACCATAATTAATGCACTAACAACAAAAAGTAGTATATAAAAAGTCATTCTAGTATGCGAAAAATGAGGCTGCTTTAAGGATAAAACTATAAAAACTACACTATTATTACTATTTAGTTTTCGAATAAACTCATCGGTTTTTAAGGATGAAATAAACTCGTGCTCTGGCACTATCGAAATTACCTCTATACCTGTGCCTTGGATATGAGTATTTACTGTTTGTATATAATGTTGTATCGCAACTTTATTACCAGAATGTTTAAGAAGCTCATTTGATAAATCGAGCAAAGGTAAGTCTAAAGCGATTTGTTTTTCTATTTGAGCTATTTGTAACTTATTTACCCGTTGCTGCTTATGTGTTGTTGAAATATAAAACACCAATGAAAATATAATGAATAATATAAAAACACACAATGGCGATATAAGCTTTCTCATTACGACTCCCCTATAAAAGTAACGGGGTAGTTATTACATTGCCAATATGGCTCAACATCGTGATAGTATTGAAACGATTGTTCTTTAGACATACTCAATAAGTGAGATTGTACAGCGCAGAGTAAATCGGTATTGCTATGTTGCATTTTTAAGTACCAACGAGTACCTGCAACATTACTGCTTATGGGCGTAATATAATTTTTTGAGAAGCGCTTACTATCATTTTCTCTCCAAAAAGAGGCAATCAGGTCAACCTGCCCGTTCGCCAGTAATTCCCGCAATTCATTATGTGAGCTGGCATAGGTTATTTTTAGTTGAGCAATATTAAGTCCTAATTGCTTAAACGTTTGTTTTGGCAAAATATGTCCAGATCGGCTAGTTGGATAATCTAGCAGGCCTATTTTTTTGTCTAAAAAATACTGTTTAGTGATCAGAGGCTTCTCTTTTGAAGATATAAAAAACGCGGTGTAATCTGAAAAGCCGACCACTGGCTGATAATTGTAAGTAGTCTCGGCTCTAAACGCTTCCATAATATTATTTTTAGCTAAAATTAAATCCGCAATGCCTTTACCAACAAACTCTAAGCTATCGACGGTTCTGTAGCCCCAATAGCCAATAACAGACCCATATTGCTTTGCCACAACTTTATCATCACACAACTTTTTCGTGAGCAATTGAGCAACATACTTTGAGGGTGTAAATACTATAAGCTGATTTTGGTTAGCCGTTGCCGTGGTTTGACATGTCGTTGATGTTTCTATCATCACTGGGAAAGCTATTTCTTTTTCATCTACAGCCATTTGACCAGCAAACCAACTAAACAACAACACTATAAACATAAATGTAACAATTGCTGTTTTATGCAACATTAACTTTTTAATATCCAAAAAACACCGATCTAAAATGAAGTTATAATACATTTGAACAATTTTAATTACTTATTACAATAGGTAATTTTACCCATCAAACATAAGGCATTGATAAAAAACAACTTTAAATAAGAAAATATGAATTTTATTGAGTCCTTTCTATCAACATGAAAAATACGGACAATTGACCTTATAAGGTTTTATAAATTAAATTTCACACTTACTAGGATGCCTCGATGCAGATAAATGTAAAACATTCGCTTTCATTAACACTTTTAATTAGTGCAATATTTGCAAGCACAGACTGTAATGCATGGGGGCAAAACGGCCACCGCGTTGTTGGTAAAATTGCAGAGGCCCATGTAAGTGAAACCACCAAGGCCGCACTTATTCCTTATCTCAATGGTGAATCTTTAGCACAAATTTCAACATGGCCAGATGAAATGCGCTCTGCGCCAGGTGATTTTTGGCAAAAAAAATCATCTCGCTGGCACTATATTAATGCAGATGACAATGCAAAATTTAGCTTTAACCACGAACACACTGAACATAAAGAATCAGTAACAAACATATTAGAAGGCATTCACTATTCAATTAAAGTATTGAAAGATGATAAATCAAGCCTTGCAGCAAAGCAGTTTAGTTTGCGTTTTTTAGTGCACTTAGTCGGCGACAGCCATCAACCATTTCATGCAGGTAGAGCTGAAGATAGAGGCGGGAATCGCATTAAGGTTTCTTTCTTTAACCAACAAACCAATCTTCATAGCTTATGGGATACTAAGCTGGTAGAAAATGAAAATTTATCTTTTACTGAATACGCTCAATTTATAGATACTAATAACAACGAGTTAATTAACGAGTATTTAAACAGTACCCCAACAAGCTGGCTTGAAGAGTCACACAACCTTGCTTTACAAATATATAAATCAACAGAAGAAAATATTAGCTACGACTATATTTACAACCACACCCCTATTGTAAAAACGCGCTTACAACAAGCGGGCATTCGCTTGGCTGGATTGTTAAATACATTATTTGATCCAGCGAGTAAACGTTCAAAAAAAGCTTTAACACTAAAAGCAACAAAATAAATTCAGTTTCTAACTTAAATAACCTAAACGGGAAATCAACACTATGACAAAGCTTCGCCTTTCGAAATTAACTGGGGCAGTAATTCTTGCTCTAGGAGTTTCAACAAGCGCTATGGCTGCTGACACTTCATCTGCAATGCGTGGTAAGATCACCACACCTTCAGGTGCGAATGCTGCAAACGTTAAAATTAAGGTTGTTCATCAACCTACTGGCACAATCAGTGAGTTAACAACCAATGAAAGTGGTACTTTTATAGCCAATGGTTTACGTGTTGGTGGACCATACATGGTGATCATCGACTCTGATACATTTAACGACACCACCGTTGAAAACATCTTTTTAAACCTTGGTGAAACTTATCGCTTGAAGTCGCAACTAGCACCACTAAATATTGAAAAGATTGAAGTCTCTGGATATAAAATCATCCAACAATCAGGTGGTTCTAGCAGTACGTTTGGTGAAGATACCATTAATAATATGCCCAGCTTTAATCGTGACATTAAAGACATTGCGCGTTTAAACCCACTTGCAAGTATTAATGGTAGCGGTCAACTAACTTTTGCTGGTAGTAACCCACGCACGAATGGTTTAACTGTAGATGGCATTGGCCAAAATGATGACTTTGGTTTAAATTTTGGTGGCTACCCAACCTCACAACCCCCTGTAGCACTAGATGCGATTGAACAAGTCTCTGTAGATGTTTCGCCTTTTTCGGCTTCTAAAGGAAACTTTGGTGGCGGTACTATTAATGCGGTAACAAAGTCTGGTACAAATGAGTTTAAATTTTCTGGCTTTTATGAAATATCTACCCCTGATATATCAGGAGATCTTCTTAATATCGTTGAAGAAGATGACCTAGATGCGATTGGTCAAAAAACTTTTTCTACTAATAAAGTAGAGCCTATTCAAACAGAAGAAAGGTTTGGCTTTAATGTTGGTGGAGCAATAATAGAAGATGAGCTGTTTTACTTTGTAAACTATGCAGAATGGTCAAGTGAATCGGATCTTGATTATGGTTTTAGCGGATCAGGTGCTGCAAATGAATTTAATACCACTGAAGCTAATTACAACCGTTTCATTTCAATCTTAAATGATGAGTACGGACTGACTGATTCACTCGCGGGTGCTCCAGAGGATACAAATAAAAACTTATTAGTTAAGCTTAGCTGGAATGCAAGTGATGATCATCGCCTAGATTTTACTTACCAATGGCAAGACGATCAAGATGAGCGTAATTCAAGCTACGGTGGTGATAACATCGTTCTTCAGTCAAATACTTATGCGTATGTTACTAAGTTCAATAATTTTGCCACTAAACTCTACTCAGATTGGACTGAAGACTTTTCAACTGAAATTGGTATTTCTTATAAAGATGTCATTTCAGACAGCGCGACACGTTCTAATTTAGGAAGTATATCAGTAGACGAAGATGGACGTAATGGCCCATCTTACAGCTTTGGTACAGATCAATACCGCCATGCAAATCGCTCTGAAACACAAAATTTAACGTTAACATTTGATGCTACTTACTTAACTGATGAGCATGAAATAAATTTTGGAGCTCAGTACGAGTCACTTCGTTTATACAATTTATTTGCTCAAAACTCATTGGGCTCATGGAAGTTTGATAGCTTAGAAGACTTTGCGAACCGCAATGTAGGCTTTTATGATTTCTCTTATCAAAATGCCTACACGAATAATTCGGCTGATACCGCTTATGATGTAAGACGTAATCAACTTGCACTTTACATTGAAGATACTTTCTATGTTGGTGACGACTTAGAGGTTACAGCAGGTGTTCGTTATGAACGTTTATCATCAGATGACAAACCTACTCTGAACGAAAATTTTGCCAGTACTTATGGGTTCACCAATCAAGAAAATCTTGACGGCTTAGATATCATTTTACCGCGTATTGGCTTTAAATATTATGCGACAGAAGCGCTTACAATTAGCGGTGGTATCGGTCGTTTCCAAGGCGGCATTCCAAATGTTTGGTATAATAACTCATTCCAAAGTGATGGCATCACACTTGTATCGGCACCTAATGATGTAATAAATGATTACTACGCTAATAACACTGCTGATATTACCCAAGTGCCTGATGAAATTAAAAACTCTTTGCAGCAAGGCGCTGGTAGTGTTGCATATATAGACCCAGATTTTAAACTTCCTTCAAGTATTCGTACCCAAGTTGGTTTTGAGTATGATTTTGACTCTGAGCTATTCGGTGACGGCTTTAAGTGGCAAGCCGAAATCGCGTACCATAAAAAAGAAAATGAAGCTGTATGGCACAATTCTTCAATTACACCTGTTGGCTTAGCTGCTGATGGTGAACGCGTGATTAATCAAACTATATATTCAGGTTCACTTACTGATAACGTTGATATTGAAATGACGAACTCATCTGATGATGGTCGCTCAATCATCTTATCAACGGGCATTGCCAAAGAGTGGGATAATGGTTTATTTATTTCTGCAAGTTATGCGCATCAAGATGTTAAAGAGTCCTCAGCAGGTTCGGCATCACAGGCAGAAGGTAACTATAAACACAATATCACTGTAAACCGCAATGAAGATATTGCTGCTCGCGGGTTTTATGAAATAGAGCATAGCTTTAAAGTTAACCTAGGTTATACCGCTGAGTTGTTTAGTGGTTATGCAACTAAATTTAACGTCTACTTTGAACGTCGCTCTGGACGTCCATTCAGCTACACAATGGGAATGTATAAAGATGGTGATTTAGGGGATACTAGCTCACTGTTTACAAACGGTGCTTACTTACCTTACATACCAACCGGTGCTGACGATCCAAATGTAAACTGGGGCGAGTCAAAAATTTCTTGGGCTGAGTTAGAGCCTCTACTGCAAAGTGCTGGTATTTCTCAACGTGGCGGTATTTTAGCTAAAAACACAGCTACACAACCATGGGTTACAACCATGGATGTAAGTATAAAGCAGGAAATTCCTGGCTTTGCTCAAGGTCATAGTGGTGAGGTATACTTCATGATTGATAACTTCGCTAACCTTTTAAATAGTGATTGGGGCATCGAGAAAAGTCTAAGCTATTCAAATCAAACAATTTATGATTTTGGTGGGCTTGACGACCAAGGTAGATATAAACTTGATAATACCTATGGCGGCGCTGATGTAAGGAACTACTCGCGAATTAGTAGCTCATCTGCTTGGCAAGCTAAAATCGGTGTTAGTTATAAGTTTTAATCTATAACTTGCACTGCAAAAATTTATAAATATTAAAAAGCCATTACATTTATGTAATGGCTTTTTTTTTGAAAAAGTCACTTTTCATCTGTTTGTCATAAAAACTACTTACTATCTGCACAGTAAAATATTGAAACATTAATAAAATGCTAAAGTTCACACGAAAAGTGTTTTATAATAAAAAAGTTACAGTTGTATTTTATTTGTAACAATCAAATGAGGTACACTATGTAAACATTTTTGGTTAGGTGTGTTACTCAGCCTCCTAATCCAAAATTAAAATAAAAAAGCTATTAAAAGTTTATTTAACTACACGGGAAAATAAAATGAAAATTCAACTTCGCAAAACGGCTCTATCACTTGCTATAGCAGCATGTGTTGGTGTGAGTGGTGCTGCAATTGCAAACGAAACAACCTCAGCAATTAAAGGTCAAATAAAGGGGCCAAATGGTAACCCTGCTGCAGGAACTAAAATTACTATCCTACACGTTCCTTCAGGCTCAGTTAAAACAACTGAGACTAACGACGCTGGTTACTTCACAGCAAAAGGCCTTCGTGTTGGTGGTCCATATAAAGTAGTTGTAGATTCTGACACTTATGCAGATCAAGAGTTCAATAATATTATTCTTAATATTGGTAACGATTACCCTGTAAATGCTTCTTTAGAGAATATATCTAACATCGAGCAAATTGTAGTTACAGGTGCTCCTATCAGTGCTATGTCTGGTGGAACAGGTCCTGCGTCTACTTTTACGCTGACGGATCTTGAAAACCAACCAGCAATCAACCGTGATTTAAAAGATATTATTCGTATTGACCCACGTATTACAATTGATGATAGCCGTGGTTCAATCAACTGTGGTGGTGGTAACCCACGTTACAACAGCTTAACGCTTGACGGCGTTCGCATGAACGATAACTTCGGTTTAAGCTCAAACGGTTACCCAACTATCCGTGCCCCTTTCTCTTTCGACTCTATTGAACAAGTTTCAGCTGAGCTAGCCCCTTTTGACGTTCAATACGGTGGCTTTACATCGTGTAACATCAACGCTGTAACAAAATCGGGTGGCAACGACATTCACGGTGGTGTTTTCTTCGATTACACAAGCGATTCAATGAAAGGCGATGAAATTGAAGGTAATGAAGTTGATAACGGTAACTACACTGAAAAGCGTTACGGTTTCAACGTAGGCCTTCCGCTTATTGAAGATACATTATTTTTGTACACTTCATACGAAAAACTTGAAGGTGTTCGCCAGTTTAACTACGACGGTTTAAACACTGGCAGCGTAACAGCTGAAGACATTACCCGCATCACAAATGCAGCTCAATCTGTATATGGTTACGATGTTGGCGGTATGCCATCTAGCATGCCTGTTGAAGATGAAAAGATCTTAGTAAAACTAGATTGGAACATCAACGAAGATCACCGTGCAAACTTAATTTATAACTACAACGACGGTAATACAATTTCTCAGTCGGATACAGGTTCTAGCCGAGTTTCTTTATCAAACCATTTCTATGATCAAAGTGCTGAATTTACTTCAATTATTGGCTCTGTATATTCTGATTGGTCAGACGATTTCTCTACAGAAATTCGTTTAGGTAAATCAGAGCTAGATGCAACTGTTCAGTCATTAGATGCTGCAAGTAGCTTTGGTGAAATGCAAATTCGTACTGATAATGGCGGTACTGTATTTATTGGTCCAGATGATTCTCGTCAATCAAACGACCTAGATTACGACACAACTACATTTAAAGTTGCTGGTACTTACTACTTAGACCAACACACTATTACTGCTGGCTATGAATATGAAAATCTAAGCGTTTTCAACTTGTTTGTTCAGCACACGGAAGGTGAATACCGTTTTGGTTCAATCGATGAGTTTGAAGCAGGTATAGCCGACCGTATCTACTACAACAACTCAGCTGGAACAAACGATCCAACTGATTCGGGTGCTAGTTTTGAGTATGCTCAACACACGTTTTATGTACAAGATGAATACGCATTTACTGACTTAGATGCAACCATTCAGTTCGGTTTACGTTACGACAAGTACACAAGTGATGACGTTCCTAACTTTAACGAGAACTTCACTAATCGTTACGGTTACAGCAACCAGTCTACATTTGATGGTATTGACTTACTGCAGCCACGTGTTGGTTTTCAATGGTATGCAACAGACGAGCTTGAAGTACGCGCTGGCTTAGGCTTGTTCTCTGGTGGTAACCCTAATGTATGGCTGTCTAACTCATACTCAAATGACGGTATTACACAAATTGCTACAAGAGAGAGTCAACTAAGTAATTATGATTCTGATTCAAGAACTATTGACTTATTTAATACTCCAAATGTGAATGGCGGTACTCCTGGCTTTGAGGTTCCACAAGAACTTTATGACATTATTGGTGCTACAGAAATAGGTTCTGGTGATGGTACAGTTAACGCTGTAGACCCAGATTTTGAAATTCCTTCAGAGTGGAAATACTCACTTGGTGCTACATACACAACTGAAGACGAATACGTAATATCTGTTGATTACTTATACTCGAAGAAAAATGATGCTGCTGTAATGCGTGACATTTCACTTCAAGAAAGCGGTGAAACTACGTTTGATGGTCGCCCTATTTATGAAAAAATCGATGGCCGCAGTGGTGATTTACTACTTACTAACGTAAGCGGTAATAGTGGTGATTCTTCAGTTATTTCTGCTGCAATAAGCAAAATGTATGACAACGGCATTAACTTTAGCTTTGGTTATGCATACACAGACGCAGACGATGTAAACCCAATGACTAGCTCTACAGCCGGTTCTAACTACGGTAACATCGCGCTTTCAAACCCAGGTAACCCTGGTGTTGCGTCTTCAGATTATGAAATCCCGCACCGTTTCACTATGACTCTTGGTTACAAACATGAGTTTGTAGACGGCTTTGAAACACGCTTTAACCTTTACGGTGAGGCATATAAAGGCTTACCGTACAGCTTTACGTTTGACGGAAGCGATAGTGTTTGGGGTGATGATAGCTGGAATGGTAGCCGCCAATTACTTTATGTTCCACTTGAAAACGATCCTAACGTTGTTTACAACATGTCGGCTGATGAAATCAATGAATTCAATGACTTCATTGCTTCTGAAGGACTTAAACGCGGTGAAATTGCAGGTCGTAACCAACAAAATTCAGATTGGTTTGTTAAGTTTAACTTTAAGATTACACAAGAACTACCAGGCTTTATGGATGGCCATAAAGGTGAAGCATTCTTCGTAATCGACAACCTTACTAACATGCTAAATGATGACTGGGGCGTACTTAAGAAAGGTCCTTTCGTAGGCGCAAGCATGATCTCAACATCTTTAGATGACCAAGGTCGTTACGTTTACTCAGACTTTAATGCAAATAACGCAAATACTTCAGTACAAACTGGTGCTTCAGTATGGGAAATGCGTGTAGGTGTTCGTTACACGTTCTAATTTGATTAATTAAATTAGTCTATTTAAAAGCCCACTTTGTGGGCTTTTTTATGCCTGTAATTTATTTTTTAATTTTTCAAAAATAGCGATTAACTGGCGTTGTTCATCATCCGACAGGCAGCTTAATAATGCTTGCTCCCATTGCAATGCTTGTGGCGTTATTTTTTCGTATAAAGCCATACCCTTATCACTTAACATCAAAAATGCAGCGCGCTTATCATGCTTATTTAACTCGCTATAAATAAGCCCTTCATCTATTAGCGTTTTTACCGCTCTTGATACTGTCGACTTATCCATATCTGCTTGAGTACATAACTGCTTTGCTGTGCTTTGACCTAATTGCGCTAAATTAGCAATTATTCGCCACTGAGGAATAGTTAAATCAAACTCTTTTTTATAAATGCTTGAAAAATCATTACTTACCTGTGTTGCTAAGTGTGTTAATTGATAGGGTAAAAATGTCGTTAAATCTATTTTCATATTGAATCACTTATTTATTTACACACGACTTTTATCTGTTCACTTTTATTTACAACGGTCATAATCAGTGTATTTGATATTAGTCTCACTTGAGAGTATCTTAGCGTAAATAACAAAAATATAACACTCCCCCATTTTTACAGGAGTCAGTAATGGCGACACAATTAAACTACATGACCGGCTTTGGCAATGAATTTGAAACCGAAGCCCTGCCTGGTGCATTACCGATTGGGCAATTTAGTCCGCAAAAAGTAAAATATGATTTATACGCAGAGCAATTCAGTACCACTGCATTTACCGCTCCTCGCGCCGATAACCGCCGCACTTGGATGTATCGTATTCGCCCATCGGTTGTGCAGAGCGATTATACAGCCATAGACAATGGCTTAATTAGAACCGCTCCCATTACCGAAGTACCGACTCCACCAACCATGCTGCGCTGGGATCCAATTGATGTACCAACAAAACCTACAGATTTTGTTGACGGGCTTATCACCATGGCCGCTAATGGTAACGCTAATGGTCAAGCGGGTATCGGTATTCATGTTTATGTTGCCAATAAATCAATGGACAATCGCTATTTTTATAATGCCGATGGCGAAATGTTATTTGTACCGCAACAAGGTGAACTACTACTTAAAACAGAGCTTGGGCATTTAACTATTAAAGCCGGCGAAATTGCCGTTATTCCGCGTGGTATTAAATTTCAAGTAATGTTACTAACGGACACTGCGCGTGGCTATATTTGTGAAAACTACGGCCATGCCTATGTCCTTGCTGAGCGCGGCCCTGTGGGTGCCAACGGTTATGCGAATGATCGTGATTTTCAATATCCAGTAGCGGCTTTTGAAGATATTGAGGGTGATTTTGAACTGATTGCTAAATTTAATGGCAATATGTTCCGTTGTGATATTGGTCACTCACCCCTTGATGTTGTTGCTTGGACAGGCAATAGTGCGCCTTACAAATACGATTTGGCTCGCTTTAATGTCATGAATACCGTTAGCTTTGATCACCCCGACCCTTCAATCTTTACCGTGCTAACTTCACCATCGGGTACTGAAGGCGTTGCAAATATCGATTTTGCTATTTTCCCACCGCGTTGGATGGTGGCTGAAAACACCTTCCGCCCGCCTTACTATCACCGTAATATTATGAGTGAGTTTATGGGCTTAATAGAAGGGGTATATGATGCAAAAGAGCATGGCTTTGTGCCAGGTGGCATGAGCTTACATAACTGTATGTCGCCGCATGGTCCTGAAGCAGACGTATTTGAAAAAGCATCAAACGCCGATTTAGAGCCACAACGCTACGATAATACGTTGGCGTTTATGTTTGAGTCACGTTATGTAATATCGCCGACTAAATACGCATTAGAAGGTAAAGAGCGCCAAGCTAATTACACTGATTGCTGGCGCACAATCAAAAAACACTTTAATGGCAATCAAGGATAATCAGATTATGAAGCTTTATACTTATTTTCGCTCATCTGCAGCGTATCGTGTTCGAATCGCATTAAATCTAAAAAATATTGATCATCAATTGGTACCTGTTAACTTATTAAAATCAGAACAGCAAAGCACAGATTACTTACAGAAAAACCCACAAGGACTGTTACCTGCTTTAGAAACAGAGGGCGGCGTATTAGGTCAATCTTTAGCAATTTTAGAGTACCTTGAAGAGCAATACCCTGAAACACCATTACTGCAAGGTAATGCATGGCAAAAAGCACACATTCGCAATTTAAGTTATGCAATTGCGTGTGATATTCACCCTATTGATAATTTACGGGTGCTTAAATATTTAAGTAGTGAACTCAATGTCGATGATGAAGCAAAAAATAAGTGGTACCGACACTGGGTTAAAGTTGGTTTTGATAAAATAGAACAAATGCTCGATAGCAAAAATACATTTTGCGCAGGCGACTCGCCAAGCTTAGCCGATGTATGTTTAGTGCCGCAGGTATTTAATGCCATTCGCTTTAAAGTAGATATGGCTGCTTATCCTAAAATAGCAGCCGTTTATCAGCGTTGTAATGAGTTGACTGCCTTTAGTGATGCAGCCCCAGAAAATCAACCCGACGCAAACTAACTTTTTAAAGCACTGTGTATTACAGTGACGTGCTCAATTAAGTCTAAGCCCAGATCAGTTAAATAACCGCCATCTGGGCTATCAATAACCCCTTTATCAAACAAACGTTGTGCTGCGCTTAATAAAGCGGGTTCAGCGTCTGAATGGAGTTTAATGCCCTGCATTTTGCTCTCGCGTGGGAATTTTGCAAGTAGTGTAAATTCGTCAATCATAGTTTGATTAAATAGCATATGTGTTCACCTTTTTATTGTTCTGTGTTTTACTAAAACTGTCCCACTTACCCTAGCATGTTTTTTAACTAAGTGTGCTTTTTTTAAACACGTTAATTTTGAGGTTATTTATGCGTTATTATTTTACTTTCTTTATTGTTGTTTTATGCGTGTATTTTCCAGCTTTAAGCTACGCTAACGCAATAAAAACGCTTCCTATTGTTGATGCTACCCAGCTTATAAACACTAACGCTGAGTGCTGGTATGATAATAAACGCTATAGCGAAGGCGCCATACTGCAGGTTCATTCCGTTACGCTTATTTGTGCTGCTAAATACCCTCAACATAACAACAGCCAGTTAATTTGGCTAAAGCTCGACAAACAAGGTAACCTTATTTACCCCAAGAAACCCTCTACTATTACTGTAAATTAATCAAGAGTAACAATCTGGAATATGCCGGCCATCACCAAACTATTAAGATGCGGTGGGATACGTTACAATACATTCAGTTTAAAAAAGCAGTGTGACTATGAATAATCAACCAAAAAACCCACTACATGGGGTAACTTTAGAGCAAATTCTAGTTGAGCTAGAACAACGTTTAGGCTTTAAAGCAATGGGCGAGCAAGTAAATATCAAATGTTTTACCGATTCGCCAAGTATAAAATCAAGCTTAAAATTTTTACGTAAAACGCCTTGGGCAAGAGATAAAGTAGAAGCGCTTTATATCCATACCATTAATAACAAGCCGTTACGTAAGCCTAAAAACAAGCCTAAGCAGTTTGAATCTTCACAACCTGATACATCAGGTTTTGTATGGCCTTCTATTAAAAAATAAAAGGCTCAAAAAATAGCAATGGCGTAATACATACGCCTTTCTAATCAGGTGTTTGCTCTTGGCATATTACATTTAGCGACGCAGGGTGAATGCTCACCACCACTTTTTCTGCAGATTTAACCTCGCCATCAATCACGTAATTTAGCGTTTCATCTGCGCTTATTTCTACACGTTTTGCATTGGTATAATGCGAGTTAATAGCAAGATGCGTTTGCGTAATACTGCTAAACATCAGCTCTGCAATACTTAATACCGTGGTTTCATTATCTTTGTTTGGCGTTAACCAGTTTACATCCAATAACCCATCGCGGTGATCGGGTTGCCCGCCCCCTTGTGCTAATAACGTAGTGAATGGGGCAGCATTTGCCACAATAAAACTATTTGTATTAATAGTCTCAGGCTCATTATCATCTAATTTAACTATTAGCTGTTGCGCTTTATTTTCGCCAAATGAGTGTAAAAAACCATTTAAATAAGCAAGTTGACCTGATTTATTTTTAGACTCTCGATCTGCTTTTTCAATCATTGCATGCTCAAAGCCAATACCAATTAATAATAACATTAGTTCATCATTACAATACGCGGTATCAATAAGGTTAGCTTGACCATCAATGATTAAATCACATGCTTGCTCAACAGGAATAAATTTAGATTTTATCCCCATTAATACATGAGCGAGTGCATTTGCTGTGCCCAGTGGTATTATTCCTAATCGACAAGACGTACCCACCAACACACTGGCAACCTCAGTTACAGTTCCATCTCCACCACAAGCAATAATAATATCGGGGTGGCTTTCTATAGCCTGTTTAGCCAATGTAATGCCATTTTGTTCTGGCGTAGTTTTTAAAATGGTTAAATCGTAATACGCAGATAAACGCGCAATAATTAAATGCTCTTTTTCAGACCACAACTTAGTACCTGAAACCGGATTAGCAATTAAGTACGCTTTGTTTTTTATCAGTAGCTCCCCCTTACGGTGGCGCTTAACTAAATGGCGTAATTGGCGTTTATTAAGATTGGCAGTTTCACGTGTTTCTTTTATTTGTGCAAGAATATCATGCACATCCGCATCTTTATTTTGACTCAATAAATATGCCGCCATAACAAACACCGAGCGTCCACGCCCTAATGCACAATGCACCACAACACGACGGTCTTTTTTAATATGATGATGAATCCAGTTAATAGCTTGGTTTAACTGTGAGTGTGTAGGCACACTGTGATCAAGAACAGGAATATTTAAATAATCGATATTTTCTTGGGTAGATGTCCATTCAAGGCCATCAAATTCACAGGTAACGTCCAAAACAGCGGTAATGCCATTTTCTTTCAATGTGTCTATATCAGAAGGGAATAAACGACATGCTAAAAATAGATTATCGTTTATTTGCTGAATAGGCGGTACCTTGTCACGCTTTCGTGACCACGCATTATAAATTTGCGCACCTAATAAAAAAGGCACAAAGGCCCAGCGAATGTAAAAAGGGATAACGCCATTTTCGCGTTTTCTAAATACTTTCCCTGCGTTAAAAAAATAAGCACCGCTGACTAATAATAACGATAGTGCAGTCCAAAAAAACGCAACTGCAAAGTAAATGGAGTTAACCGTTAATCCCAATACTATAAATACCAATGCTGTTACAAGATAACTTACTGCAGCCCACATGTGCTCTCCTTAAAGTTGTTAGCGCAAAATTAACGCTTTTAATATAGCTCGAAGAATGCAAGTAGCACGCCAAAAAGCAACTATTCTTATTTACTGTGTTTAGCTCTATAGCGCAAGCTCACATAAAACCAGCTAAAAATATTAAGCTATTGATAATAAATAACTATATCTTTATTTTTGTTTTCCTATTTTAGCAACTCAATGCTAGTCTTTATTTATGATATTGGCCATAAACTATTTGTATATAAGGCTAGTCCTTTCTTTTTTACAATAGTAAGGGTCAAATATTCATAGTAACTTAATAACTTAGTGCATTAATTATCAAATGGCATAAGTAATGTTTTCATTGCTGGACGTAGTGCAATAAGCACGGTTTCTTCTGTTAACTCAGGAAACAGCATTTTTCGTAATAACAATCCGGCCATCACTGAAAAAATCACATTAATACGGCTCTCTAATTCTTGCTCTGAATGTGATTTTATTAAACTACTTTCACTCACTAATAGATCCCGCATTCTGTTACGCGCTTGCGTGTCAGCATCACGTAGTAGCAAAGCAACTTTTTTATTTCTACTAGCCTCTGCCATCATATCTAGGTCAACAACGCTGGCTCCGGTGTCCATATGACGCTGTACGCCATGATGTAGACCATCAAGTAACACCGTTAAAATATCACCGGGTTGTTCTTCAAACTCTTGAAATATAGAAAACATTTCTTCCATATCTTTTTCAATAATACGCTCGATTATTGCTTCTTTACTATCAAAATAGTTATAAATATGGCCTGCACTCATACCTGCTGTTCTTGCTATTTCAGCCATACCGGCGCCATGGTAGCCTTTGCGACGAAAACAATCCGCAGCAGCTGTTAATACCTGTTCACGACGCGCTTGTGCTTGCACCGGATCAAGGTGTTTTTTATTTTTAGAATTCATTCGACACTCCATTATCGAGTCACTAGACTCGAAATGTTTAACGTTTATCCCTAAACAATAAAGAGATAAGCGTTAAACAGTATTACTTTACTACGGATAAATCTGCCATAACTAATTGGTTTTATGCATATTAGTTATTTTGAGGAGTAGTTACTTCCCAACCACCGCCAACAGCTTTGTACAAGTTAATTTGACTTGCAAGCAGCGCTTGTTGACCGGTGATCAGTTGTTGCTTTGCGCTATACCATGTTCGCTGAGCGTCGAGCACTTGCAAAAAGCTATCGACCCCTTTATCGTATCGCGCCTGTGATAGGTCATAGGTTATTTTTCGGCTTTGTAGTAGCTGCTCAAGCGCATTTAATTGCGCATTGAAACCTTCTCTATCAGCAAGCACATCAGCAACTTCGCGAAACGCTTGTTGAATTTTTTGCTGATACGTTGCTACAGCAACTTGTTGCTCTGCATTAGCGACATCTAAATTAGCTTGGTTACGTCCCATACTAAAAATAGGTAAATTTACCGACGGTATAAAGCTCCATGTACCTGCCCCTGCATCAAATAAATTACTTAAATCACGTGATGCACTCCCTGCATTGGCTGTTAAACTAATACTTGGGTAAAACGCCGCACGCGCAATACCTATATTGGCATTTGCAGCAAATAATTGGTGCTCAGCCGCTTTTATATCAGGACGCTGTGTTAGTAGATCAGATGGAAGGCCGACAGGAACAGCGGGTAAATCAAGTAATTTGTTCAACTCTTTAGTCGGTAGTAAGTCCTGACTCACCGGTTTACCTACTAATAAATCAAGCGCATTTTTATCACGTTTTAATAAACGCTTATACGTTGCAATATCAACCTTTGCAGTAGCTACGGTACTTTTTAATTGCTCTAGCGTAATTTCAGAGGCAGCACCTAAATCAACGCTTTTTTGCGTTAAAGATAAAGACGCTTGCTGCGATGACAATGTCTCTTGAGCCAAAGCAAGTAATTGCTGATCGGTCGCATAATTAAGCCACGCATTTGCCAGTTCAGAAATCAACGACACCTGCATGCTGTACTCACTAAGCTGCGTAGAGTAAAGCGTTTGAAGTGCTTGCTCTGATTGATTACGCACTTTGCCCCATAAATCTAACTCATAAGCGGTCATACCCACAGTTGCGCTGTATTGGGAGCTAATTTGAGGCTGACTGCTGGCTGATAAATCAGCAGGTAAACGCTGACGACTTCCCGTCGCGTTTAAATCAAGTGACGGATACAGAGCCGAGTCTTGAATTTGATATAAACCACGTACTCGCTCTACATTAAGCGCTGCTATTTGCAGGTCTTTATTGTGCTCAAGGCTTTGTGATATCAGTGCTTTGAGCTTTTCATCATTAAAAAACTGCTGCCATTTTAATGATGAAACTTGCCCTTTGCCTGCCTCTGATGCATACGCATCAGGGACAGGTAAATTAAGCGTTTCTTGCTGAGGAGCTAACTGACATCCAGATAAAATGGCTAAAGTTAAAGCACTAAAACTGATTGTTCTTACACTCATTATGCTTCCTCCTGCGAGGTAGTTTTAGCTTTTCCTGAAAACAGTCTACGCACTAAAACAAAAAATAAGGGTACAAAAATCACCACCAATGATGAAGCTGCTAGTGTTCCACCAATGATTGAGATACCTAAGGCGTTTTGTGCACCAGAGCCTGCACTGGAGGCTATTGCAAGCGGTAGTACACCACAGATGAATGCCATTGAGGTCATTAAAATAGGGCGTAAACGAAGTCGTACGGCTGCAATGGCTGAATCAACTAAGCTCAGGCCTTCATCCATTTTATGATTTGCAAATTCAACAATTAATATCGCATTTTTAGAGGCAAGCCCTATGGTGGTTAATAAACCAACTTGTAGGTAAATATCATTTGATAAATTACCTAAAAAAGCAGCCATAACAGCCCCCAATATACCCAGAGGTACAATCATCATTACTGCAAATGGGATAGACCAACTTTCATAAAGTGCTGCTAAACACAAAAATACAAATAATAGTGAAAGGCCATAAAGAAGCGGCGCTTGACCACCACTTGAACGTTCTTGGTATGAAATAGCAGTCCATTCAGAGGCAATACCATTAGGTAATTGCTTTACTAAGCGCTCCATTTCATCCATAGCTTCACCTGTACTGTAACCTGGCGCAGCACTACCTTGAATTTCCATAGCTGAAAAACCATTATAGCGCTCTAAACGAGGTGAGCCATAAGACCAATACGAACTAGCAAACGCTGAGAATGGCACCATGTCTCCGTTTTTATTTCGTACATACCACTTATTTAGATCCTCAGGTACCATGCGCGCATCAGCCTTACTTTGCAAATATACCTTTTTAACGCGGCCACGGTCGATAAAATCATTAACATAACTACTACCCCAAGCAGTCGAAAGTGTACTGTTAATATCACCTTGTGATAAACCAAGAGCTTCAGCTTTTGCAAGGTCAATATCCAGTTGTAATTCAGGCATATCTTCTTGGCCATTAGGACGAACACCTGCCAGAATTGGGCTTTGACTTGCCATACCCAATAACTGATTACGCGCTTTTAATAGCTCATCGTGTCCTAAACCAACTCGGTCTTGTAAAAACATATTAAAACCATTCGCAGTGCCAAGTTCAATAATAGCCGGAGGTGGGAATGCAAACACAAACGCCTCTTTTATCGTTGAAAAATAGCCCATGCCTTTTCCTGCAACCGCTCCCACTGATAAATCGTCACGTTGGCGCTCATCCCAGTGCTTTAAGCTCACAAAACCAATGGCTGAGTTTTGTCCTGAGCCTGCAAAACTAAAACCGGTAACCGTGAAAATTGAGGCAACAGCTTCAGATTGTTCTTCTAAATAATGGTTTTCTACTTTTTTAACCACTTCAAGCGTTTGCTCTGTTGTAGAACCTGCTGGCAGCATAACTTGGCTAAACAGAATACCTTGGTCTTCGTCCGGTAAAAACGCAGTGGGTAAGCTTGAAAAAATAGTGACCATACCACCGACAATCAAAACATAACTAAGCAAATAACGTTTAGAGTGCTTGATCATTCGCCCAACAAAGCTTTGTGCACCTCTATTAGTTTTATCAAAACCACGGTTGAAGCCTGAGAAAAAACGACCAATAAAGGTACCATCAGTATGCACATGACTCGGTTTTAATAACGTAGCACACAATGCAGGTGTTAAAATAAGCGCCACTAATACCGACAACCCCATTGCTGTTACCAGCGTTATAGAAAACTGACGATAAATAACCCCTGTAGAGCCACTAAAAAATGCCATAGGAATAAATACCGCCGACAGCACCATGGCAATACCCACAAGCGCGCCCTTAATTTCATCCATAGACTTTCGCGTTGCTTCGACCGCAGAGAGCTTTTCTTCTGTCATTAAACGTTCTACGTTTTCAACTACCACTATCGCGTCATCGACCAACAGACCAATGGCCAGTACCATGGCAAACATAGTGAGCGTATTAATTGAATACCCAAAGGTAAATAGAACGCCAAATGTACCTAAAAGCACCACAGGTACAGCAATTGTTGGGATAATAGTTGCTCTAAAG
Organism: Pseudoalteromonas sp. Scap25; assembly: GCF_013394125.1. Taxonomy (GTDB): domain Bacteria; phylum Pseudomonadota; class Gammaproteobacteria; order Enterobacterales; family Alteromonadaceae; genus Pseudoalteromonas. Next base: position 650,063 of record NZ_CP041328.1, read on the forward strand.
TTTTGTAAAAATAAGTACATAACAACAAACACTAGTACTACGGCTTCTATTAAAGTATGTACTACTTTTTCAATTGAAAGTGCAACAAAGGGAGTTGTGTCATAAGGCACAACCGCTTCAAGCCGCTGTGGGAAAAAAGGCTTAAGCTCTTCAAGTGCATCCTTTACTCCTTGCGCGGTATCAAGTGCATTAGCGCCACTGGCTAACTTTACGCCGAGTCCCGATGCTGGTTTACCATTAAAACGAGCAACCACACCGTAGCTTTCACCGCCAAGTTCAACTTCGGCAACATCTTGTAAGCGAACAACCGACCCATCGCTGTTAGTTTTTACTAAAATATCTCTGAACTGCTCTGGTGTTTGTAATCGACTTTGCGCAGTAACAGTTGCATTAAGCTGCTGCCCAGCAAGTGACGGCATACCACCGAGTTGCCCTGCTGACACCTGTGCATTTTGTGCTTTAATTGCTGCCGATACATCGCTGGGGGTTAGCTTATAGTTTTGTAATTTAGCCGGATCGAGCCAAATACGCATTGCATATTGAGAGCCAAACAGCTCCACTTCACCTACACCATCTACACGCGACACAATGTCTTGCACGTTTGACGATACATAGTCTCCAATATCAATATTAGTCATACTGCCATCTTGCGACACAAAACCAACAACCAACAAAAAGCTTGATGATGATTTTGCCACTACTACACCTTGGCGCTGAACTTCTTCAGGCAATAATGGCGTAGCGGTCGCTAATTTATTTTGTACTTGAACTTGGGCAATGTCTGGATCGGTCTCGGCATCAAATGTTAATGTCAGCGTTGCTGATCCGCTGGACTGTGAGGTTGATGACATGTATAACAAGCCATCTAACCCTTTCATTTTTTGCTCAATAACCTGAGTTACCGAGTCTTCTAATGTACGTGCAGATGCACCTGGGTAGTTAGCCGTAATGGTAATCGCTGGCGGCGCAATAGACGGATACTGAGCAACAGGTAGGCTTTTAACGGCAATAATACCCGCAAGCATAACCACAATCGCCAATACCCAAGCAAAAATAGGCCTATCGATAAAAAATCGTGACATAAAACTCTCCGTTATTGGCTATTATTTGCAGAAGACTGCACAGCAGTTGCCGTAACAGGTGCACCTGGGCGAATCTTCTGTAGCCCTTCCACAATCAATTGGTCGCCATCGGCTAAGCCTTCGCTCACCAACCAATTAGCGCCTAAAGTTCGCTCTACTTTTAATACACGGCTTTCAACTGTGTTGTTTTTGCTAACAACCATAGCTGTAGGATCACCTTTAGTATTACGGCTCACACCACGTTGTGGGGCTAATATTGCGTCTGACTTAACACCTTCAACGACTTCAGCACGTACATACATTCCCGGCAGTAGTAGCTTTTCAGGGTTTGGAAATTTAGCACGCAGAGTCACCGAGCCAGTACTTGGATCAACGGTCACTTCTGAGAACTGTAATGTACCTTTATGAGGATATACTGAGCCATCCTCCATTATTAGTTCTACATCGGTTTGTGTTGTAGAGTCGACACCTAAAGCACCTGATGCTAGCGCTCTTTTGAGTTTAGTTAGCTCATTACTTGATTGGGTTAAATCCACATAAATGGGGTCAAGTTGCGTAACCGTTGCCAGTGCGCTTGTTTGGCCTGCGCTAACTAATGCGCCGACCGTCACGCTTGATTTACTAATCTGGCCGCTAATTGGCGAAGAAACATGGCTATAATCAAGGTTAATTTGCGCACTTTTTAACTGCGCTTGTGCCGTTAATAATTCTGCAGAGGCTTGCTTAGAAGCAGCATCAGCTTCGTCAAAATCTTGCTGGCTTACGGCTTTAATTGCTAATAATTCTTTATAACGAGACGCTTTAGATTTACTGCTAGCAATACTCGCTTCTGCGCGAGCAACCGCCGCTTTACTGGCGGCTAATTCTGCTTCAAAAATATCAGGGTTGATTTGGTAAAGCGCTTGATCTTTTTCAACCTGAGTGCCTTCTTCAAATAAGCGTGATTGCACAATTCCACTTACCTGAGGACGAATTTCAGCAATTTGAAACGCACTTACACGCCCTGGTAATTCTTTTTTAAGTGTTATTGCTTGGCTTTTTAATGTGACAACACCAACAGGAGTCGCTGCAGGGGCAGAAGCACTGGGTTGCTCAGCTACCTGATCGCAGCCACTTAAAGCAACAGAACCAACGAGGGCTGAAAATACAAAAAAAGCGATGCGGGAGCGCTGCATGTTAAATACCTTTTAGTTTAGAATGAACGATCATTCTAAACTATAGTACAACAATTAAAAATAGCCACTGAGTAACATTTACACATTTTTACAATTGACTATAGTTGTCACCAAATAAACTCAAACAATAGTTTTGCTATATCATTAACACCCATAAAAAAGGCAGCCAATGCATTGGCTGCCGTTAATCAATAATTTAATTTTAGCGGCTATTATTCGCTATCAGGATTCATCCTAGAAACGAGTAACTGCTCAATACGAATACCTTCTACATCCACTACTTCAAATTTAAAGCCTGAAAATACAATGAATTCTGCACGTTTGGGAATATGCTTCATGGTATAAATTAAATACCCGGCAACCGTTTCATAATGGTTTTGCTCAGGGAATTCATCAATTTCTAATACCTTAGCTAATTCAACAATAGGTGTTAAACCATCGACCAACCAAGAATTAGCGTCGCGTTCAATGATTAACTCCTCACTTTGATGCGTGATTAAATCACCCATAAAGCCTTTCATTAAATCTTTAACTGTCACTATCCCAACCACTAGCGCATATTCATTGACCACCACAGCAAAAGGATGAACGGCAGTTTTAAACGCATTTAGCGACTCAGATAAGCTCAGTGTTTCTGGTAAATAAAAAATATCTTTATCAAGCATATCCGCATTAATATTTGCCGCCTCACCTTTAAGCACTTGGCGTAAAATATCTTTTGACTCAACCGAGCCAATTAATTTATCAAGGTTGCCTTTACACACTAAAAAGTGATTATGTGGATGCTCTATAATTTTATTGGCTATATCTTCACTCGACTCATCAATATCAAAGTAAACTATTTGCTCTCGTGGCGACATCACGCTTGATAAAAAGCGCGCTTCTAAATCAAATACATTACCAATTAAGTCATATTCCTGCTGTTGAAGGCTGCCATACTCGGCACCCGCATCCATCATGGCAACAATATCTTCAGTAGTAACTATATCCTCACGCTCACTCGGTACTTTGAATACTCGTAATACTATATTGGTTAAGCCGTTAAAAAATAATACCAGCGGTGTGAGCGCGAAAGTGACCCAACGCATAATTGTAACTACACGCACAGCAACAGCCTCAGGTAAAATCATTGCTAAACGCTTTGGAAGCAAATCAGCAAATAATATGAACAATGAGGTAATAATTAAAAACGACAGTAAAAAGCTAATTTGGCCAAGTAACGGCCCCTGATAAAATAACTGCAGTATTTCTTGCACGTAAGGCGATAATGCCTGCTCACCAACAATCCCACCTAATATGGCAATCGCATTAAGCGTAATTTGGATCATGGCAAAAAAAGCCCCTGGCTGCTCTTGCAGTTTTAAAACCGCCAGCGCTTGCACATTTCCTTCGTCGGCCATAACCCTTAATTTTATTTTGCGTGAAGCGGCAATCGAAATTTCTGACATCGCAAATAACGCACTCATCAAGATTAATAATGCAATCCCGATTAAATCACCCATTTATAACTCCAAAATAATCGCTTTTATTAGCAAAAGCAGCTGGATTATAGCCGCTTTTATAAACAGGGCAATTGATATTTAAAGTTGTGACTCATACAAGGCAAAGGCAGTGCTAAGTTGCTGCTGTAATTTATTCGGTAGGTTTTTGTTACACGCAAAATATAAGGGGGCTTGGTTGGCGTTAATAGGCATTAATGATTCGAGTTGAAGTTCACTTAATAAGTGTGATTGTTCGTGGCTTATTCTCTGCGCAGGTATAACAACCAAATCAATGCTTGAACTTCGTGCTTTAATTATTTTAAAAATGTTATCAAAACTATTAAACAGCATTAAGTTTTCGTTTTCTTTAAAGCCTTGGGAGAGTAAATAATGATGGCTATAGTTATCTTTTAACACTGCAATTCTGTATTGTTTTGCCTGCTCAAGACTTGTTAAAACAATGCCTTTGCTTTTAAGAGAATAAAAGTTTGTGTCGAATTGGGCAAGTTTAGCAAACCAAACAAAACGACTCTCACGCTCAGGTGAGCGTGAAATTGAGAAAATACAGGTTTCGGGATCCCTCAATGCAATATTATAAGTCATACTCCAATCGTGAACTGAAATTGAATAATCAATCCCCGCACTATCAAGCACTAGTCGAACTATATCGGCAGCATCACCAACTAAATTGTTGTTAGCATCAAGATACTGCGCAGGTGCAAAATTCTCTGTTACAACAGTGAGTTTAGCAGCACAGTGTTGGCTTACAATGAGTAATAATACAAAACACCATTTAATCACAATAACCCGCTCTATTAGATTTAAGACGTCACTTTTTTAATAAAAGCCAACTAAATATAGCGGGTTATTTGCAAATAGCCAATTTTTAGCTTTTGAAATTAGCGATTCATTGCATTAATTAAAAACGCCGAAATTTTAGCGCCTTCTCTCAGAGTTGTCTCAGAGCTTGATTGGCCCACTAAAGAGCTGTCAGTAAACGGAGCTATTTCCATCATATCAGCCCCCGTTATAGGGAACTCATCTGCAATCGCTGACAAAATATCAAGCGCGTGCTGTGGCGTTAACCCATTTTCTTCAGGCGTGCCTGTTGCTGATGCAAATTCTGCATCGAGGGCATCAATATCAAAGCTCACATACACTTCATCAACCTTGTCTGCTTTTAATTGCGCAATCGCATCTGCAGCAACCGCAGCTGCACCACGCTCTATAATTTCAGCAGCCCAGTGTTGTTTAACGCCAAAAGTACTTTCCCAATGTGATTTAGGTTTGCCACTTGAGCGAATACCAAATTGGATTAAATGATGCGGCGCTGGTAAAAATTCTAAAATATGTGTACACCAAGAGCCAAAACATAAGTCGATGCCTAAACGCTCTACGAGTAAGTCGGTGTGAGCATCGAAATGAATAATTGCCGTGCGTTTACCTTGCTCACGTTTGGCTTTTAAGTACGCTTTTGTTAACGGGTAGCTAATTGAGTGGTCGCCACCAATACCAAAAATACCTTTGTCTTGGAATGTCGCATAAAAGCTGTCACACACATCTTCAGTAATTGACAATGGGCTCACATAATGATCGTTATTGTCATTACCGTACAGCGCTTTTTGGCAGTTGGTAATAGTGGCCTCATTTAAGTACTTATCATGTAATAAATGCGGTATTACGCGTACATCACCTAAATCAAACGAACGACATTGTGTTTGTTGATCTATCAGTGCTGAGCGTAAAAATAAAGGCCCCCAATTAGCGCCACGTAAAATTCCACCACCGCAATCAGAGCTAATGCCTAACATTACTGCTTTGTGTGGTGAATTAGGCAGCTCGTTAAGTGAGTCACGCCATAAAACATCGACATTTTCAGTTTGCCCATATAATTTGTTTCTTAGCGCTGCTTTGCGTTCTTTAGCCGTATTGACTGTAAAAACACCGTCGCCGGGCGCACATAAACAGTGCTCAACTTTATTTTTAAATGTTTGAAATTGTGTGCTCATTGTAAACCCTTTTTCAATCTGAATATCTTGTCTATTATTGAGTAGTTATGCAAAACATCACACGCTGAATTAATTCCAGATTATTCGCATAGTGTGCTAAAAATTACAGTGAACTTTATTTTGCTCGCTTAGGTTAGTGGTAAATAAAAACTAAGCTTCCTTACTAACCCAATGAATATAAACAATTTAAAATACAGCCATCGGCTCTTTAGCCTAGCTATTGGTTTGCTATGAGGTATGAATATAGTGTCTGAGCAAACAAGTCAACTGGCTCATTTTGTTCGTAATTTTAGTCATTGATTGAATATTCAGAGTTGGTGAATAAATCAAATTAAGTCAATACGGACATCCGTCCTGTACTTAATTTTCATTTCTCGTAATCATGGTAAATTGACAACAATTTTTATTAAAAAGGCTTAGTTATGGAAAAGGTATTTCACTTAGGACTGTGTATTGATGACTTAAAAGGTGCAAAACTGGCTATAGTTCCAGGCGATCCAGATCGTGCAGCACGTATTTCACAGTTCTTAGATAATCCTACCTGCCTTGCTCAAACACGTGAGTTTCACATTTATTTAGGCCAATTAAACGGTCACTCTGTAGTAATATGTTCGACTGGTATCGGCGGCCCTTCAACGTCAATTGCCGTTGAAGAACTAGCACAACTTGGCGTACGAAGCTTTCTTCGCATTGGCACAACAGGGGCTATTCAACCGCACATTAATGAAGGCGATATTCTAATTAGCCAAGCTTCGGTTCGCTTAGATGGTGCGAGTCAACATTTTGCCCCGCTATGCTACCCTGCCGTATCTGATTTTTTTGCCACTCAAGCCATGGTAAAAGCCTGTGAAAACCTTAATATCGATTTCCATATTGGTATAACCGCTTCGAGCGACACCTTCTACCCAGGTCAAGAGCGCTACGATACACACTCTGGCTACGTACCTAAGTCACTACAAGGTAGCTGTGAAGAATGGCAAAAATTGGGCGTAATGAACTACGAAATGGAATCGGCCACTTTATTTACCATGTGTGCCGCGCTTGGTTTACAAGCTGCTTGTGTTGCTGGTGTATTAGTAAATAGAACACGTCAAGAAATACCTAACGTGGACCACGGCGAGATTGAGAAAAAATCTGTTGCCGTGGTACTTGAAGCCGCTAAAGTATTACTTGGTTAATGTTGCGCTAATAACCTCAAGTGTTGGCAAGCCAGTAAAGCTTGCTAACACGGCTTTTGCTACCCCTGATTGGTTTTCGTGACCAGTAGTTTCTAACAAAGTAATTGATTTTACTATTTGCTCATCAAAGCTTAATCCTGCTAAAAATAGCTGACTCACTGCGCTTTGCAGTGGCGATAAACTTGGGCTATACGCTGCATTTTCAGCATAACTGCCATAAAAGTCACCATTTTCAAAGGTGCTTATTTTTACCGCACTATAATTTTGACTGTATGGAACATAAGCCGCCAAAGCAAAACTCAGCAGCTTGTCATCAAGCTTTGTCTCTTCAAAGCGCTTAGTTTGCTCTACTGGGTTAAATAAGCTGTGCTCATTGCCTAAATCTGTTGGCCCAAATGAATGCGGTAACAGCTCTGCTAATTTAAAATTTTGTGCTGGCAGTAAAATATCAAGCTCTCTGGCATCCGCCAGTTCATTCATAAACTGACGGCAATACCCACATGGAGCATCACTAATGGCTATTTTTAGCACTTTCTTAGCGCCATTTAACCACGCATTATTAATTGCTGATTGCTCACCATGCACCACTAAACTAAGTGCTTGATGATCAAACTCAGCATTGGCACCAAAGTAAAAAGTAGTATGTCCTTGTGAGTCGAGCCCTTTTACAATTGCGCCGACATGAAACTTGGAAATAGGTGCAACCGAAAACTCAGAAGCCAACGGCACTAAACCTTGCAATAAAGTATCTTCGCTGACATTAAGTTCGGTGCAAAGCGCTTTAATATCGCTTGAATGTAAAATACCGCGTTGAGTTTTTAATTGACTACGTAGTGCTTGCGTTTGCGCTACATTTAATGAGATGTGTGAATTGCTAAGTGCTGTATTATGTTGCACTTTAAAAGTTGCTGAAGCCATAATAGTTTTTATTTGTTCAATGGCTAAGTAGTGTAAAAGGTTGGCAAACTAAATACCAGCCTATTCAACGTAAAAAAAGGGAACACGTCGCGTGTTCCCTTTTTTTGTTTTATTAAAATAAAAATTAACCTGTATTTCGCATACCCGCTGCAATCCCCGTCATGGTGATCATTAAGGCATTATCTATATCGCTTTCATTACCTTTATCATCGCCACGAGAGCGACGTAATAATTCAACCTGTAACACATTAAGGGGATCGGTGTACGGATTTCTAAGCCCAATAGACTCTTTGATCCAAGGCTGGTCGGCTAATAGACTTTTTTGTGGGCTTAATGATTGCACTAAGGTTATCGCCTCTGCTAATTCCTCACGTAAGGCAGCACCTAAAGGCTTGTACATGTCTTCCACCAGCGCATTGTCGTAGTGCTCACTTAGCCAGCTATCCGCTTTACTAAATACCATTTCTAGCATTTCTAAACGCGCTCTAAAGAACGGCCACTGCAAACTCATTTCACTTAAGGTTTCAATGCCATATTTTTCAAGCGCCGCTTTAAGCCCGCTTAGTGCACCTAACCATGCAGGCAGCATTAAACGGTTCTGACTCCACGCAAATATCCACGGAATGGCACGTAAGCTCTCCACTCCACCATTCGGATTACGTTTAGCAGGCCTTGAGCCTAATGGCAATTTAGATAGCTCCAATTCTGGTGTTGCCATTCTAAAGTAAGGTACAAAGTTTTCATCGTGGCGTACCACATTGCGATAGTGCTCACACGATACATCACTGATTAATGCCATGACTTCGCGCCACTCATCTTTGGGCTCTGGCGGTGGTAATAAGTTACTTTGCAGCACTGCCCCCGCGTATATGTTTAAGCTTTGCAATGCCACATTGGGTAAGCCAAATTTAAAGCGGATCATTTCGCCTTGCTCTGTCACCCTCAGGCCCCCTTTGAGTGAACCCGGTGGCTGCGAATGCAAGGCTTGCGCTGCAGGCGCACCGCCTCGACCAACCGTTCCACCACGACCATGAAATAAAACCAGCTCAATACCGCGTTCATCCGCCAGTTGCACTAACTTGTCCATTGCCTCATATTGTGCCCAGCCAGCAGCCATCATACCGGCATCTTTGGCTGAGTCTGAATAACCAATCATCACATTTTGAGTATTTTTAATATGACCTCGGTACCACTCATTATTTAAAAGTGTAGTAATAACATTATGGCCATCGTTTAAATCATCTAAGGTCTCGAATAATGGCGCAACGGGCAGTTCAAAACTGCAGCCTGACTCTTTAAGTAATAACTGCACCGCTAAGATATCAGAAGCGGTTCGGGCCATAGAAATAATATATAACCCAAAGGTTTTTGCATCTTGCTGTGCAATAACATCAAAGGTGTCGAGTACTTCTTGTACATCAGGACTAGGTTGCCAATGCTTTGGAATAAGTGGACGACGAGAGTTAAGCTCAGCAAGTAAAAAAGCCTGCTTATCTTGCTCTTGCCATTGGTTGTAGTCGCCAATACCTAAGTAACGAGTTAGCTCAGAAAATACATCACCGTGTCTTGACGAATCTTGGCGCACGTCTAGTTTTGCTAAACGCAGGCCAAAGCTATTTACTCGGTGGATCATATCCAGTAGCAAGCCATCGGCCACCACATGCATATTGCACTGTAATAAAGAGCGATAACACACTTCAATAGGGTACTTAATTTGATTAATATCGGTGATTAAATCTTGTGATTCAGTGCGCTTATTTTTAATTTTAGCGCTTAAATGCATTACCGTTTCTGCAACTTGGTTTTTAACATCCTTTAAAACGGCACGGTACGGTTCAAACTCTTGTCCAGCCAGCTTAATAAGCTCATCGCTTGCATCCGACATAGAAAGTTCAGCACAGAGCGTTTCTAAATCACGCTGGTATAAATCCAGTGCCATCCAACGGCCATGGTCGAGCACTTGCTTAGTTACTTCGGCGGTTACAAATGGGTTACCATCACGGTCTCCCCCCATCCAAGAAGTAAATTCTATCGGGCTGTAATCTGCTGGCAACTCTAAGCTTAAATGCTGTTTTACATGCTGGCTAAACTCACGTAGAAAACGTGGCACAGCTTCCCATAAACTGTTTTCAATGACTGCGTAGCCCCATTTAGCCTCATCTACAGGGCTTGGGCGTGAACGACGAATATCGTCCGTATGCCATGCTTGGCTAATTAACTGCGCAATACGGTTTAATATTGCTTCGCGTTCTTGCGCAAGATTGTCGGTACGCTCAAGCGATGCTAAACAATCGCTAAGTTCAACATGTTTATTAATAATGGTACGGCGAGTCACCTCGGTTGGGTGTGCTGTTAGTACTAAGTTTATGTGGAGTTTTGAGAGGGTATCAGCTAAATGATTATGATTAAGCTGACCTTGTTCGGCCTTTGCTGCTAACGTTTTTAATGTTTGAGTGAGAGGGTTTAGTTGGCAAAAACCAACATCATTAAAACGTGATACGGTATGAAACTGCTCTGCAACATTTGCTAAGTTTAAAAAATGATTAAATGAACGGGCAACCGGTAAAAGCTCTTCATCACTAAGCGCATGTAGTACATTTATAAGCGCTTTACGATCAGCTTCATTGCCACTGCGAGATGATTTTGATAAAGCCCGAATCTCTTCTACTTTATCTAAAATATCTTGTCCTTGAGCATCTTTTATAGTTTGTCCTAATAATTGCCCAAGTAAATTTACATTACCTCGCAAGGCGGCATATTGTTCACTCATTTTTAGCTCTCCTTTGTTTCTTTGAGACCTATTAATATCATTATGTTTACTTATTTAATAGATCCATTTGCACCGGCATGTCGTAAAAAAGCATATGTAAAATAAACACAAAGCGATGACATGATCATTTTTTACGATGGTAATTGCCCCCTTTGCAATGCAGAGATGCAGCATTTAAAACGTGCCGATGTTGATCATAAAGTTACACTTGAAGATTTAAATGCTGATGACTTTAATGCGCGTTTTCCCGCAATCAATAAGCAATACGCTATGAATATACTGCATGCCCAAACTGATAATGGGCAGATGATTTACGGCTTAGATGTGACTTATCAAGCTTGGCGCACTGTTGGCAAATATCCTTGGCTTAAAATTATTCGTTTGCCCGTCATTCGTTTTTTTGCCGATCATGCTTATACTTTCTTTGCAAAATACCGTCATCAAATTAGTCGTTTTTTAATGCCTAGTGCACAGTGCAACTCAGGTCAATGTAATATCAAAAGCAAAGGTGAAAAATGAAAACAGTGATTTTATTTGGTGCCAGTAGCGCCATTGCTCAATCTTACGTTAATCACTTAAATCAACAAGCAACACAATTTAATATAATTTGTGTTAGCTCATCGAATATTAATCACAGCGGTAAAAACATAACCTACTTTCACAGCGACTACTCAACGCAAAGTCTTAACGAGCTTACAGAATCGCTAAAGTCTCAGCAGATTGAGCTCGCTCAGGTGGTTATATTTAATGGCCAATTACATAACAGCCAGCACATGCCTGAAAAAAAACTCGAGGATATCAATGGCGATTATTTTATGCAGCTTTTGCATTCTAATACGCTTGTGCCGCTGCTGTGCTTACAAAGCATAATGCCATTACTTAACCATAAAACTCACTGCACAATTACCGCTTTAAGCGCTCGTGTTGGTAGCATTAACGACAATAAACTGGGTGGCTGGTACACCTATCGCGCATCAAAATCAGCACTTAATATGTTATTTAAAACAGCCGCTATTGAGCTTGCTCGTCGTGCTAAAAATACTAAACTTGTTTTATTTCATCCAGGCACCACAGATACTGAGCTGTCTAAACCATTTCAAAAAAATGTACCTGCCGACAAACTATTTACGCCTGAGTTTGTTGCCCAGCAATTATTTAAATTTACTTACGAAAACTCACAATTAGAACTTAATGGCGAACCTGCCTACCTAGATTGGCAAGGAAACACTATAAAATGGTAAGGGATCAACACATGCATTTTTCTAAAGACCGCATAACCGCACTTGAAAAACACACACGCACGCATTTTATAAATTCACTGTCAGGATTTAAAAGTGCAAACTTGATTGGTACGCAAGATGGACAGGGCAATACCAATTTAGCCATTGTTAGTTCTGTCATCCATTTAGGCGCTCACCCGCCCCTTGTAGGCATGATAATGCGCCCACACAGTGTACCAAGGCATACATTTGAAAATATTATAGAAACGGGCGTTTATACTATTAACCAAGTAAATAGCGATATTTACCAGCAAGCGCACCAAACCTCGGCACGTTACGCTAAAGATGAGTCCGAGTTCGATGCAACGGGTTTAAAAACAGAGTATTTAAATGAATTTAACGCTCCCTTTGTTGCACAAAGCCGACTTAAATACGCGGTAAAATTTGTAGAGAATCAACATTTAGCTGTTAATGGCACCGAACTGGTTATTGGTGAAATAATGGATGTATATGTGGATGAATCAGCACTCCAAAGCGATGGTTTTTTAGATTTACAAGCCATTGATACGGTTGCAGTAACCGGTTTAGATAGTTACCACACGGCAAATAAGCTCACTCGCCTACCCTATGCAAAAAAATAGCCCGAGGTTATCAAGTCCTCCAAATAAGCGACTTGATAACTCCCCCCCCATTTTTGAGCCCCTTGTTCACTAATCGCAATTAGTTTGAATTTAAACTGTTAAACCTACACACTATGCAAAATTTTGTAGGAGAAATATATGACCACAGTTGGTATTGGTACTCACACACCCGAGCAAGCACTTGCTAGTTTAAGTAATATGACTCACTCAGTAACGCCGATTCAAGCCGATGAGTATTTAGCGCGTATGGCCAAAGCACAAGCCTATATGCAAGCGCACAACATTGATGCCATTTATTTAAACGCAGGTACCAACTTAACTTATTTCACCGGAATGAAATGGTATGCCAGTGAACGACTTGTTGGCGCTATTTTACCTGCTGTAGGTGATGTGCAATACATTGCTCCACATTTTGAAATTGGTTCTTTAAATGGCTTTAAGGTTATTGATGGCCCAATACACGGCTGGCAAGAGCATGAAAGCCCGTTTGAGCTATTAGTTAAAGTGCTGAAACAGCTCAATATTAGCGACGCTGCTACCGTTGGTATTGATGAAAGCGCACAGTTTTTTATTTTTGATGGTATCAATAAAGCCAGTTCAGGGTTAAAACTGGTGAACGCTCAACCAGTCACTGCGCATTGTAGAATGCATAAATCAGCCAATGAATTAGCATTAATGCAATGTGCCATGGATATGACTTTGGCGGTTCATCAGGCTACAGCGAGCATGCTTTATGAAGGAATTAGCACCGTAGAAGTCGAAGAATTTATTAAAAAAGCCCATCATAAAGTAGGTGCCCCAGGTAATTATTTCTGTATTGTATTGTTTGGCCTTGCTACCTCATTCCCACATGGCGTGAAAGACCCACAAATTTTGAAAAAAGGCGACATGGTGCTCATCGATACTGGATGTAAAGTGCACGATTACCTTTCTGATATTACGCGTACTTATGTATTTGGTGAAGCAACCAGCCGACAACGCCTGTTTTGGGATTTCGAAAAAGCGGCACAGTTAGCAGCTTTCAATCAAGCAGCCCTTGGCGAAACCTGTGAATCGGTTGATCAAGCAGCTCGCAGCTACTTAGCAGCACAAAATTTAGGACCTGAGTATCAAACACCAGGTTGCCCACATCGTACAGGCCATGGTATTGGTTTAGACATTCACGAATGGCCATATTTAGTTGGCGGTGATAAAACCCCGCTTGCCACTGGCATGTGTTTTAGTAACGAACCCATGCTAGTTATTCCAGATGAGTTTGGGGTGAGATTAGAAGATCACTTTTACATGACAGATGATGGTCCGCGCTGGTTTACTCAACCGAGTCATAGCATTGATGACCCGTTTGGCTTAAACAGCTAATATATGAATCATTTAATAAAAAGAGCAGCACCTTGGCTGCTCTTTTTATGTCCAATGATTGATAAAGTAGACTTCATCCCAATATCCATTGTTATTACTAAGCAATCCTTCAAGGATCCCTATGAAAAACTTTAAAATTGATATCGTCTCAGATGTAATGTGCCCGTGGTGTATTATCGGTTACAAGAACTTAGAGACCGCATTGGCAGAATTAAAAGAAGAAATGAGTGCGGATATTACATGGCACCCTTTTGAGCTTAATCCAGATATGCCACTTGAAGGGCAAGACTTAAACGAGCACTTGCAGCAAAAATACAGTTTAACCGAAGAAGAAAGCGCGCGAAATCGTCAAAACATGGCGGATGCGGGTGAACGAGCTGGGTTTACCTTTAATTTTGACGGTAAACGCATCATGATCAACAGCTTTGATCTACACCGCTTGCTAATGTGGGCGCGTGAAGAGGGCAAGCAAACTGAGCTGAAATTGGCATTTTTTGAAGCACACTTCACCGATTTGAAATATCTAAATCAAGAAGATGCATTACTGGATGTGGTAGAAAAAGTCGGTCTTAACAAAGACACAGCTCGTGATATTTTACACTCAGATAAATACGTACAAGCGGTTCGCGAAGAGCAAAATAACTTTAAGCAAATGGGTATTACTTCAGTGCCTACGTTCATTATAAATGATAAGTATGCGCTTACCGGTGGGCAGCCGAGTGAGTCATTTATTCAAGCACTTAAGCAAATAAGCGAAGAAGAAGCCAAGCAAGACACTTAAAAAATAAAGTTTAAAACCAAAAAAGGCTGCACATCGCAGCCTTTATTTATCTCAGTTAGCATTTTTTGAGAAGCGTTTAAACAAGGTGCTCAATATTTAAGAATTTAATCTGACACTGAACTTTGAACGCCCTCTCTATAGATACCTAACAGTTAAATACTTCAAAATTAAATCTGCTTATGGTGCAAATTAAATAATGCTGCCTTTTAACGGACTCGTTCTTTTTCTGGATATACTAAACTTTTTATCTGTATTTTTAGCATAGTGATAGAAATTCAAGCTAGTCTGCGTGACATCTTCAATAAACCACCCAGGTATCTTAACTAAAGAATAACCATGTTTAGAAAAGTGTATCTCAATTGATTTAATCATGGGTTTTTCAACAACCGTGATTTGGTCTGCTTTACTTAAATCTATAACTTTTTCACCTTGAATCAATGTCTGCTCATTTAAATCGACAATAATCGGTTTATTTTTAAAAAAATCAACGAGAAAATAGGTAATAAATACCGGTACGAGAATAATTGATAATTGGCGCATTGTTACTGCTTTAAAATAGGTCTCTTCATGAGACCAAGTATCAGGCGTAGTAAACCATACTATAAAGATATAAACCGCTACCGCTAAAGTCCAGCGGTGTAGGCGAAAAAGCTTTTTAAGGTCAAAAGTCAATGTCATTCTTTTTAGCATTAATTTAATCTCACTTTCATTCGTATGCTATAAGCGTTCCCCACATGTGTAAGTGACTTAAATTTAAACCTTTGATCGATTTCACTATCGAGTTTAAAGTTTATAGTATTTTTTATGTTCTTTTCAGTAAAATACAAGTTAATTCCAGGGCTATAGCTATTAATCTCATGATATGTCTGCAACCTATCTTCGTTCTCATATTCCAAATAAATAACTTTAAGCAAACGGGTATTGCTTCAGTGCCTACTTTCATTATAAACGATAAGTATGCTCTTACCGGTTGGCAGCCGAGTGAGTCATTTATTCAAGCACTTAAGCAAAGAAGAAATAAAGCAAGATTAGCAAACTGTTTTACAGCGATAATAACCTTATCGCTGTTTCAGTTTAAACACTGTTCGCTGACCTAAACCAAGCCCATCCTCAACATCATGGTAAAATTGCGTATAGAGTGCATCAAGCTCGCCTTTTTGTGCTAGCTTTGTTAAGCCCCGCTGTAATAAGTCGATAATCGCTTTATTTTTTTCATTTGCATAAAAGTAATAAAAATTATCATACTGCAGCATAATATGCGGCTCAACGACAAAGTTATACTGTGGGCTTTTTTGTATTTCAGCTCTAATCGCAGTTACTGAACGAGGAAAGTAATCGCCAAGTCCTTCATCTAACGCTTTTAACATGCTTTCATAACTCAAATCACCATTAACTGTTAAGCCATTGCTCTTTAATACATAATAATCAGACCAACTTTGCTTTTGTAAAGCTATATATGGCTTTAGTTGTTCAAGGGTTTTTATATCTGAAAATTCGCCCAGCCGGCTTTGTTTTATCATCAGTAAACGTTTTGAGTGCAAGCCGTAGTATATTGGAAAGGTTGTGTGTACAAGGCTGCTTGCTTGCTCTTTTGACATACTTAACCAGGCAAAATTAATTATTCCATCGCGCTTTAGCTCTTCAAGTACTCGTTTAGTATTCATCGGCTCAACACTATAACTAATATTGAGTTTAACATTCATCTGCGCAAAGCTTTTTTCTAATAAGCTCAAAACATAATGATTTTTAGGCATATTAGGTGTGCTCGGTTTCCCTAATTTGAGCGTCACTATTTGCTCGCTTCCCCAAGCAAAAGATGACAGGGTAATAAGGATAACACTGCAGCATAAATTAAATAACTTCATGGTCATTCCAAGTTACTTTGCATTTATAAAATGGGGAATAGTAAGTATAGCGGGAACTTAGAATTACGCTTTTAGGTGCGATAAAGTACTTTAATCACATGCCAACCAAATTTTGTTTTTACCAAATGTGGCTCTAAAATCTCGCCTTTAAACGCAATTTTATCAAACTGTGGAACCATTTGACCGCGTCTAAATTCGCCTAAATCTCCGCCCTTTTTGCCCGACGGACAAGACGAATATTTTTTAGCTAAGGTTTGAAACTTTGCGCCTTTACTTAATTGCTTAATGATGTCTTCTGCAATCTCTTTGTGCTTAACCAAAATGTGAAGTGCGTGTGCTGTATTTGCCATGAGAAAGCCCTTAAAACCTATTTACTAGTAATCAAACGCCGCGATTTTAGCACAGCCTAAGTGATACAGCACTTGCTAAAAATGTGGCTATAAGTAGTGTTCTTCATCTTTTTGCAGAGGAATTCGACAGTGTTGGTATTTACCAAATAATGTATAACGGTTTTTAGCCACTTTGTTATAAAGCCAATCAGTCAGCCTTCGTGGTAATAACTTAAATACGCTAAGCAACTTCCACGGATAACTTAACTGGCTGAACACCCGAAAAACGGCTTGGCTACGGGTAAATGGCTTTTGTGCTTCTATATAAATCATCGAAGTAAAATTGGTAGTGGAAAAACCAAATTGAGCAAGTAGCGTTTGCCCTGCCGGCGATTGCACGCTGCACAATTTAAATTTTATGGTCGGATCGTGAGCTATAATAAAATTACACCACGCACTACAAAGCTTACATTGCGCATCAAATAATATAATTTTTTGATTTAACATTAATGCCGCGGAATCATCGCTCATAAAACTTTTCACAAATTAAGTACTAAACTACTGCTGCACTGGCTTTTTTTGTAGCTTACGCTGCAAGGTGCGCCTATGCATATTTAACTGCCTAGCGGTCATTGATACATTACCGTTATTACTGTGTAAAACATGTTGAATATGCTCCCACTCTAAACGTTCGGGCGACATAACCCCCTCTGAAATTTCAGTTGCTGCCGTACTTGCCACCTCAACTTTGAGTGCTTTTAATAAACTTGCCATATCAACAGGCTTAGTTAAATAGTCATTAGCCCCTAAGCGCATCGCCTCTACCGCCGTTGCTATACTTGCAAAGCCAGTGAGCAATACAATATGAGCATGTGTGAGTAAATGGCGCAGCGGTGCAATCAGCGACAGTCCATTCTCATCGGCCAGCTTCATATCTAATAAAATACAGTTAGGCTGTTGCTGACGAGCCCTTAGAAGTGCATCAGTGTGATTATGTGCGATCTCGCAATTAAACCCGTGCTTAGTTAGCCGACGTGCTAACGTCGTCGCTAAATTAATATCATCCTCAACAATAAGTAGCTTCATGCTTTTGTCTCTGCTGTTAATAGTGGCATTGTTATCTTTGCAACCGCTCCGCCTTCGGGATGATTATATACCGTTAGCGAGCCATTTAACCTCTCAAACGTCACATTTGATAACATAACTGCGATCCCCATGCCTTGCTCACTAGGCATTAAATGCCCACCTAACTCCGCTAACTCTGAGGATGAAAAGCCAGCACCAAAATCACGAATAATTAACGCAATGTTTTGTGCGTCAGGTTGCTGCCAACTTAGTTCAAGTTGCACTTGGCCGTGCTTTTGATTAGCAAGTACTGCATTTTGTAATAAATTTAAAATTGCAGGTAGCAGCATAGCGTCACTTTGTAATGTGGCTTCAGGTGCCCCGTTAAACCAGTTTATTTGTTGATTAGGATATTGTAATAGTAACGTATCATGAATTTGATTTTGCAACTGCTCTGCTTTAATGGGTGCTTGAGTGTTTTGATCCCGTAACTGCATTGAGAGATTTCTAAAGTCGTTAAGCTGAGTGCGGCATTGCAATAGCGGCGTTTGCATTTGCTGAATAACTTCATTGTCGGGATGCTCTTCTAAAAGCTCTTCAAACAATAATTGTAAATTAGCAATCGGTGTTGCTAATTGATGAGTAATTTGCGCCGCAGCGCCATCAAGTGTAACCAGTTGTTCATTGCGCAACTGTTTTTCTCTAACCTTCGCAATAGTGCGCTCACGCTGCTGCAAAGCGCGGTTCATCGCCCCTATCACTAGCGCTATTACGCAAGCACTTATAACAAAGTTAACCCACATACCAATAAAATGACCATTCATGTTCATTTGGTGCATACTGTGTTCGGGCATTCTAATTAATAATAAGCTATAAGCGGCAATCGCCAATATAGCGATATAGGCAAGCCCTCGAGCGCTTAATGTAATGGCAGCTATCATAATAGGCAACAATAGTAACGACACAAATGCGTTAGTGGCACCCCCGCTTAAAGACAACAAAATGGTTAAAAAAAGCACATCGGCGGTCAATTGCATTAGCATGCCAATTGGCTTTGCTTGGCTTACATGCCGGTAGGCAAATACACTGGCTAACTGAAAAACCGCCTCAACAGCAATAACCCCTAACAACGGCATAAGTGCAATTTGATGTTCCAATAAAAAATATACACTGAGTACCGTAATAAGCTGGACAACAATGGCACCACTGCGCAGCATTAATAATCGGCTAATAGCTGGGTCGGTTTTAATTAACACGATAGAGTTCCTGAATACACTGGGTTTTATTATTTATGATTAACATGCTTTTTTTATTGCATTTATTATACACTAAACCGTCTCATATTAGACTCTGACTTAGCTACACTCAAGCATACATCGCGGATAAGGCGGTTGTTTTTTGTAAGCACTAAAGCGCGATGGACTAACTTGGAAAAAAGCGCCTAAGCTACATGCTTTTTGGTTTACAAAGTAAAAACCAATAATTAACCTTTCACTAATAATGCAACAAACAATTGGTAAAAAAGCAGTGATTACAGCCCTATAGCTGCTATAAACTAGTGTTAATAGCTAATTTTTGTTATAACGTACTCATTAGACGAACACGTCATACCACTTTTAAGAGAACACACTATGCCTTACGCACATATCACTGGTTGGGGGAAATGCATTCCACCAGCTAGCATCAGCAACGACGAAATAAGTGAAATTGTAGATACCACCGATGAGTGGATCACCACGCGTACCGGTATCAAAGCACGTAGAGTAAGCCATGTAACTACCGCCGAGCTTGCTAGTGTAGCTGCAAAACATGCCATTGCTTGTGCAGGTATAGATGCAAAAGACATCGATTTAGTTATTTTAGCAACGTGCACGCCGTCAACTGTAGTGGCAAACACCGCTTCATTGGTACAAAAAAATATCGGTGCCACAGGCGCTGCAGCCATGGACACCAATGCAGCATGTTCTGGTTTTTTATATGCTTTACAAGCTGCGACTGCGCAAATTCAGGCCGGTATGATCAAAAAAGCCGTAGTTATTGCCGCTGAACGCATGACGTGGTATGTAAACTGGGCACGACGCGACAGTGCTGTTTTATTTGGTGATGGTGCCGGTGCCGTTGTGCTTGAAGCAGCAGAAACACCTGCAGGCTTATTAGGGACTAAAACCGGCTGTGACAGCGAAGATCGTGATATTTTACACATTACTAATTTCGGCAGTGATTTAAATAAATATGAGCCAATTGGCCCATCAGATCTTTTATTTGAAGGTCGTGAAATATTTAAACGTGCGGTTAAAGGCATGAGTGAAGCCTGTGACGACGTGCTTGAACAGGCAAACCTTAAGTTAGACGATATAGACGTACTTGTGCCACATCAAGCTAATTTGCGCATTATTCAAGCAATTCAAAACCGTTTAAAGGTTGAAGACAGCAAAGTAATGGTTAACATTGGCGAATACGGTAATACCTCTGCTGCGACGATTGCCATTGCGCTGTGCGAAGCCGTTGAGCAAGGTTTAATTAAGCCGCATGCCAATATTATGTCGGCTGCATTTGGAGCAGGCCTAACGTGGGCGGCAAGCTATATCAAATGGGGCGAGCGAGTAACACCCATTGCTGTTAGCGATGCTATGCTTCCACCGTGTGATAAAACAGGTTTAGAGCTTGTTGCACCAGCTGTAAAAGCGTGTAAAGACGCAGAGCCTGGCTAAAAGCTAACATTACCCCAAGCAAATATGTATTGATAAAAAGCGCACTGAAAGCAGTGCGCTTTTTGCTTTTTAAGGAAAATATATGCAACTACTAGGCATTCATCATGTAGCCATCATTTGTAGCAACTACCCACGCTCTAAAGATTTTTATAGTGAAATATTAAAACTCACGATTATTAATGAGCACTACCGAGCAGAGCGTCAGTCTTACAAACTCGATTTAGCTTTACCTGATGGCAGTCAGTTAGAATTATTTTCGTTTAATGATGCGCCAAGTAGACCAAGCTACCCCGAAGCACAAGGACTTAGACATTTAGCATTTAAGGTTAGTAGTGTAGAAAACAGTAAAACGTATTTAGAGTCGCATGGAATCGACGTAGAAGAAATAAGAGTGGATGAAATTACCGGCAAAAAATTCACCTTTTTTGCCGATCCAGATGGTTTACCCCTTGAGTTATATGCGCTTTAACATCAAATAACTCAAGGCAAGGTATGTTTGATTTAGTTAACCCTAGTTAGGTTAGTTAAATCGATTTTGTAGGTAAGTAAATACTGCACGAATACCCAGAGCTTCACCACCTGCAGGGCGCCCTGGTAATGCTCGTAAGTTCCATGCCATTACATCAAAATGAACCCATGGTGTGTTTGGCTCTACAAATTCTTTCAAATAAAGCGCAGCGGTTATTGCGCCACCATATGGCGTACTTGAACAGTTAGTCATATCAGCCACATCGCTTTTCAAAAATGGGGTGTATTGCTCGAATAACGGTAATTGCCAAACAGGGTCGTTAACTTGCATCCCCGAATCCATAATCGCATTAGCTACATCACGTTCCGTTGAGAAAAAGCCTGGCAGTTCTGTCCCTAAAGCAACACGGCACGCGCCAGTTAAAGTAGCGAAATCAATAATTAATTCAGGATCATCGTTTTGTGCTTCGCTTAGCGCATCACACAGAACTAGTCGCCCTTCTGCATCAGTATTATCTATTTCGACCATAATACCTTTACGTGTTTTTATTACATCGCCTGGGCGAAATGCATTACGCGAAACGGCATTCTCAACCGCAGGGACTAACACGCGAAGACGTATTGGTAAGTTAGCGGCCATAATTAGTTGTGCTAAGGCAATAACATGTGCGGCCCCGCCCATGTCTTTTTTCATGTTACGCATGCCTGAACTTGGTTTTAAATCCAGTCCACCTGAGTCAAAACATACACCTTTACCTACTAATGTAATTAGCGGCGCATCAATCGCACCCCACTTCAAATCGAGTAAACGCGGTTTGTTTTCACTTGCACGGCCTACCATATGAATAGTTGGGTAATTTTGTTCTAATAACTCATCACCTACCCATTGAGTAAACTCGCCGTCGAATGTATCAGCTAAATCGCTCATTACCTGTGATAAGTGCTGCGGCATCATATCAGCAGCGGGGGTATTTACTAAATCACGGGCTAGATTAATTGCATCTGCTTGTTGTTTTACTTGTTCATATAATGTTTTATCAGCAATGCCAAGCTGAGCTTTAGCTGTGGCTTTTTGTTTATACTCACTGAACTCATAACCACCTAACACAAATCCTAAAGCAAGTTGAGAAACTAACGATTCATCACCCTGAATTTGATAGCATCCTTTAGGTAATTTACTTGCAAGCTCGCCAGCGGCCCAAAAATCATCAGCTCGTTGCATAATACAAAATACTTGGCTTAGTTCACCCGTTTCTGCGTTTGGTATTAACGCCAGCCCTGACTTTTCAAAATCGGTATTTGCAAGCCACTGCTGCACAAAGCTCGGTTGCTGAGTAAGCCAGTCTGTTAATTCATTTTTAACAACAAAAGATAGAGGGATACCTGAAGAGGTATGACAAAGTAAAGCGCTCATTAATGACTCACATAATAGAAATTGATGTCCTAGCATAACAATAAGCACTATTAAAAGGTATAGCTAATTATACTCTAACTAGCTTACTTCTTTTCGGAGGGAGTTGAGTCTTGCTGTTGGTTTTGTTGAGTAATTTCTTGATCAATTTCTTTCATAGGCTTATTCATACTAAAAGAGCTCGGCAAAACATCAACACCCACTAACTGCCCTAGCTTAACAACCAATGGAATAGTTAATGGTGCAAAAGGTAATAACGCAAAAATGCCTAGCCCCAACCCTTTTAAAATATCAACAAACTGCTCATTGGCGCGTTTTAGCTCTGCTTTGTTTGTTTGCCCTTGAGTATAACGCTTGTAGGTTATTAGCATCTCTTTGGTTTCTTGCCTTTCTTGAGCAAGGGCTATTTTAAGCGCGACCATAGCACGGCGAAAACGCAGTTGCTGTCGCTTTTTACTAATTTTAGCAACCCGCCAGGGGGCACGATGAATGACTTTATATAATCGCATAGCCTGTATTCTCACACAGCGCTCTAAGTTCACAAAGAATAATTTACACGCTTTGTTCAATCATTTATTCTAGGTGTCCTTTTTTCCACTTTTGTAATAAAAAATGCAAAAAAATCGCCCCGAAACTAAACCCGAAAGACCAAAATCTGATGAATGCTGTGGCGGCGGCAGTTGCTGCCCTTGTGTGTGGGATGAATATAAAGAAAAGCTGGCAGCGTGGAAAAAACATCATGGTGAAAATATCAACAGCAAATCAATTTAATTCAATAATATAAAATGACTAAATTAACTTATTTAGTTAGTCATTATGTATCAATGTCTGTTTTTTCCTCCTTTTCTCGCCCTAGCTGCAATTAACTCTGCGTTATTTTTAGATAAATCATTTGTTTCAACTTGTTAAATAGTGGTTAATTTCCCATTGCCCTCTTTAGTTTTTTTATCTATAGTCTATTTCGAGGACTCACAGGAGGTGCGCTTAATTAATTAAGCTTTTAGGAGTGAGTTAGCTATATTTGCTCCCCATTGAACGTGAAATGTCCACAATAATAAGTCAGTAATAGACTATACAAATCAATTCTAACTGGGGATATTTAGAATGAAATTAAAAAGCAACGCGCTTCAACAGGCCATCAAATTTGCTCTAGCAACAACAGCCGCAGGCTTGTTTGTTTCTGGTTCAGCAATTGCTCAAGAAGAGCAAACAGAAGTTAAAGTAAACAAAAATGTAGAAAAAATTGCCGTAGTAGGTACGCGCTCTGCGCCCCGCTCTATTGGTGACTCACCTGTTCCTATCGATATCATCGGTGGTGAAGAACTTAGCAAATCAGGTAATACTGATATGCTAGAGCTGTTAAAAGGGGCTATTCCTTCTTTAAACGTTCACTCAATGCCAATTAGTGATGCCGCTTCACTAGTGCGCCCTGCAAACTTACGCGGACTACCTTCAGATAGCACATTAATCTTACTTAACGGCAAACGTCGTCATCGCGCTTCAGTTATTGCCTTTTTAGGTGGTGGTATTAATGATGGTGCGCAAGGTGCCGACATTTCAGTTATTCCAAGTATTGCACTGAAACAAGTAGAAGTACTTCGCGATGGTGCTGCTGCACAATATGGTTCTGATGCAATTGCTGGGGTTTTAAACTTCCAACTTAAAGATGCCTCGGAAGGCGGGTCATTTGAAGTTCGAAAAGGCCAATATTACGAAGGCGACGGTGATACAACCCAAATTTCAGGTAATGTGGGTTTACCGTTTACCGATAGCGGTTTTGCAAATTTAAGCTTTCAGTACAAAACAGCCGATGCGACTAGCCGCTCGGTACAAAGACCGGATGCCGCAGCACTTGATGCAGCTGGTGTTCCCGACATTGCTCCAATCACCCAAGTATGGGGTGCACCAGAGGTTGATGACGACATCTCTATCTTTGGTAATGTTGGTTTAGAGCTAACTAATGACTCACAATTTTATATGTTTGGTAACTATTCTGAACGTGATGTACGTGGTGGTTTTTATTACCGTAACCCGCATACTCGCCCTGGTGCATACTCAAATGATGGTGGCGAAACACTCCTTGTTGGTGATTTAACCGGCGACATGAGCGGTAATTGTCCAACAATCATGATTGATGACAACGTTCTTGATAACCCTGACTACATTAATGGTGTAGCAAACAACCCTGATTGTTTCGCATTTAACGAAATGCTTCCGGGCGGTTTTACACCAAACTTTGGTGGCAATATCACAGATACGTCACTCACTATTGGTACTAAAGGCGAGTTTACTGGCGGCTTTTTAGAAGGCGCTTACTATGATTTAAGCGGTACTGTAGGGTATAACGAATCTCGCTACTTTATATACGACACAATCAATGCATCATTGGGTCCAGATAGCCCGCGTGATTTTAGCCCAGGTAAATATGAACAATTAGAGAAAAACTTTAATTTTGATATTTCAAAGGGTTTTGACTTTGACTTAGCTTACGATGTAAACATTGCCGGTGGTTTAGAGTGGCATGAAGAAACCTTTACCGTGGTATCAGGCGATGAAGCTTCGTTTATAGCTGGCCCACTAACTGATCAAGGTTTTGGTATTGGTTCTAACGGTTTCCCTGGATTTAAACCATCAGATGCAGGCGAATACGACCGTCGAAACTATGCAGCTTACATTGATATTGAAGCGCCATTTACTGAAGAGTTCTTAATGGGCTTAGCGCTTCGCTACGAAGATTACGATACCTTTGGTTCAACCACTAACTATAAGTTAATGGGTCAATACCACCTTACTGATGATCTGAATATTCGAGGTTCAATTAGCACCGGTTTCCGTGCACCTACCGTAGGCCAAGCGAATGTTAGTAACGTACAAACTAACTTAAGCAGTGGTGTACTGGTAGATTCAGCTTTGTTACCACCTACAAACCCAATTGCTATTCAACTTGGTGGTACTGAACTTGAGCCTGAGGAATCACAAAGCTATACCTTTGGTGCGGTATACACCATGGGCGATTTATTCTTAACAGTTGATTACTACAACATCCAAGTAGATGATCGTATTAGTCAGTCAGATAAAATAGAACTTAGCCAAGCAGATAAAGACACGCTCGAAGCTGCCGGTGTACCTAACGTACAAAACTTAGCGCAAGTTAGTTTCTTTACCAATGACTTTGATACCACTACTCAAGGTGTTGACTTAGTGGCTAACTACTCAGCTGAATTATTCAATGGTAGTTCTACATTTAGCTTAGCGTACAACTGGAATGAAACAGAAGTAACACGCTCAAGTGATATCACAGGAGCATTTAAAGTAAGCCGTCTTGAAAATGATTTACCTAATCACCGTGCAACACTGAGCTGGGCACAGCAATGGGAAAGCTTTTCAGCATTTTCTCGCCTTAATTACTTTGGTGAGTACCAAGGTGTTCACGTAGATTATGATGAAACCGCTAAAATAGCTGATGCAGCAGTAACATTAGATGTTGAAGTAACTTACTTTATGAATGACTCAATCAGTTTCTCAGTCGGTGCACAAAACCTACTGGACCAAGAAGCAGAGAAACTTGATTTTACCGTAGCACCTAATAACAATTGGGGTGGTAAGTACTACGAAACTTCTCCATACGGTATTAATGGTGGTTTTTACTACGCTAAAGCAACCTATACTTTCTAAAATGTGTTAACAACAAGAAAAGGCGAAATGTGTAATGCATTTCGCCTTTTTATTACCCTCTATAAACCCATTTAAAATGACCATTACACTCGCATTTTTTATGGCGTTAGGGTTATAGTAAATAAAAAGAATATTTGTTGTATTATGCTACTAAAAAAAGCAAATGAGTTATTATCACAAAACAAGCTTAGAGAAGCTGAGTTTCATTACAAAACGCTTTTACAATCAGAGCCAGACAATGGTGACGCCCTATTTGGCCTAGGTAAGGTAGCATTGCGTTTAGAACAATTTGATGCCGCTGTGTATATACTACAACGGGCGTGTCAGCATCTACCCTATGTATTAGAACCCTTATATGCACTAAGTGATGCATTTAATGCGGTCAACTCCCCTGAAGATGCGCAAAAAGTACTCGAATACGCAGCCAGTATTGCTACAGAAAACCCAGACACTCATTATTATTTAGCTCAGCACTATTTAAACTTTGGCGAGCTTGATAAAGCGCAGGCCACATTTGAGGAGGCATTAAAGCTTGGGATAGCACCGGTTACGGCTTATGTTTTATTTGAATTGGTACAATTAGGGCGCTTTAATAAAGCAAATAATTACATTGATCAGTTACACCATTTTTTAACGCAAACAAATAACCTACGCTTAAAAATGGTCTGTTACTATGCTTTAGCTAAAAGTTACGACAAGTTAGATGATACTGATCAAGCATTTAATTACTTTGTTATTGCCAATCAGCAACAACGTAAACTCAGTGAATTTAATACTGAGGATTTAATTGGGTTTTATGATCAACTTATTGAATATCACAATGAAAGTGTGCTCAATTTAGCAAAACTAAACAAACAGTACCCTGTCACACCCGTGTTTATTATTGGCATGCCACGAAGCGGTTCAACCTTACTTGAGCAAATGTTAGCAGGGCACAGTCAATGGGCAACGCTTGGAGAGGACACCAGTATTAGTAATAAGGTAGTTGCTTTTTTAGAACATAAAACAGGATTACGCTACCCTCAATGTTTAGCTAAACTAACAACGCCTTTAATTAACCAAGCCAGAGATATTTATTTAGATACGTTAAGCTCTTTTGGAGGCAACTGCCCATTTGTGATCAATAAACTGCCGAGCAACTATCAAAACTTAGGGCTAATTTATATTTTATTCCCAGATGCTAAGTTTATTAACCTGACCCGCAACTTTCACGCAACCGCCTTTTCAGTGTTTACTAATTACTTTGCTGAAAACGAACCCTATTTTTGTGATTTAAATCAGTTTACTTTGTACCATCAGCTTTATGAAAAACTGATGAGCCATTGGCAGCAATTTAACCGCTTAGCTATTTATAATTTAAGTTACGAGCAGTTAATTGAAAATCCCAAGGAACAGTTAACCGCACTATTGAGTTTTACGGGCTGCGAATTTGAACACACTTGTTTAGACTTTTACAAAAATAAAAGCGCCGTTACAACGCTTAGTAAACATGCCATCAGGCAACCTGTAAATAACAAAAGCCTTGATAAGTGGCAGCGTTATGAAGCCCCTTTACTTAATTTGCTCTCGTTGCCTCAAACCAGTTAAGCACATCCATAAACTGTTCTTGACGTGCCTGAGGGTGAGTAAGCATATTTATATGGTCGTAATCTACTTTGTGCCCAAAGCGGCGGCCATATATTTGCATCTTTTGCACCCCAGTACCTGACTCATCAATAAATTTTTGAATATCGATAGGCTGTGCCAATGCTTTATCTTTTACTGCCGCAATATGTAACGTTGGAGGAAGCGTAAGATTTGCTAATGTTTTAGCGTAGTCAAAGCCGTCATCACTGTCTATCCATGGCTTTTGCTTGGCCCACTGCATACTTTGGTAATGCGACTTTTGAGTTTCATCATCACTGCCCCACTTTAAGCGTTTTGCCGGTAAATAACCGTGTTTTTTCGCTAAAATTGGTGCCATAAAATACCAAATCAAATTGGCCTGGAATAATTTTTTTGGGTGGTTATTAAATAGCGAACGCTTTGAACCAAAATAGGCACACGCTTTTACATCGTTTATCAACTCAGGGAAGCGAGCAAACACGCTATTAAGCAACACCCCCCCCCAAGAATGAGCAACTAAAAAGTCAGGTTTTTTACTCTCTAACTGTTCAATTTTTTCAATGAATGCCGGAATATCCTCAACAATCGCCTCAGTTTGTCCATAACGTGCTTGTTTACAAATGGCAGGCTTACTTTCACCACGCCCGCGTAAATCAGCTACGTAGCAACTATACCCTTGTTCAGCTAAAAAAGGCGCTAACCCTTTATTGCTATGAGTGTAAAATATTTTGCCATTTTCTACCGCGCCATGAATTAATAGCACCACAGGCCCACTTGGCTGCTGGTTTGCGATACGGCGCAAATGCAGTGTTTGATGGTTACCTAATTTAATAAAAACAGACTGTTGAGTAACTGCCAAAGCGAATTCCTTATAATTGCTAACAACTCATCCTACCAGTAATAACTGGTAAGCCAAAGGGAAAATTATGCACTTTTTCTGTCTGTATTTGTTACTATTGGCTTTTATTCCTGTTGTTAAAAAAGCCTCATGAAAGCAAAATCAACTCGTTCTAAATTACATCCGCGCAATCAACACAAAAATGGTTACGATTTTAATTTGCTTACCTCGCAAACCCCTTCGTTAACTGCTTTTTTAATTACGACTCCAGCAGGCAATCAAAGTATTGATTTTAGTAATAACTTAGCTGTAAAAACCTTGAATCAGGCGCTATTAAAAAGTCATTACAACATTAACTTTTGGGACATTCCTGAGCACAATTTATGCCCACCTATTCCAGGTAGAGTTGACTATATTCATTACTTAGCTGACTTACTCAGCGAAGATAATCAGCAGGTTATTCCCACTGGCCGACAAATTAAAGTGCTTGATATAGGCACTGGCGCTAACTTAGTTTACCCGCTAACGGGCAGTAGCGAATACCAATGGCACTTTACTGGCAGCGATATAGACTCTGCAGCAATCAAAATAGCCAAGCAACTCGCTCAGTTTAATGATTTAAAAATAACGCTTAAACAACAAAAAAATCCTGAACATATTTTTAAAGGGGTGATTAATGCGAAAGATTTGTATCATTTAACGATGTGTAACCCGCCATTTCACGCCAGTGCAGAAGAAGCCAATAAAGGCAGTGAACGCAAATGGAAAAACTTAGGCAAAGCGCCTTCGCAAGCACTTAATTTTGGAGGACAAAGCAATGAGCTATGGTGTGAAGGTGGTGAGCTGGCCTTTATTTCTAGCATGATTAAAGAAAGCAGTGATTACAGTGACCAAGTAATTTGGTTTACCTCGTTGGTTTCTAAAAAAGAAACTCTGGCAGCCTTACAAGCACAGCTAAAACAACAGCCTATTAGTGAATTTAAAATTGTTGAAATGGCACAAGGGCAAAAAGTCAGTCGCTTTATTGCATGGAGCTATTTTGATAAGGCCACCCGTGAACAAATTTGTGAAGAATTAGCATAAAAGCCACATAAGGACACCTCATGATAGATTTTCGCTCAGATACAGTAACAAAACCGTGCAGCAAAATGCGGGACATTATGTATCATGCCCCCGTTGGCGATGATGTGTATGGTGATGATGAAAGTGTAAACCAATTAGAAGCTTATGCTCGATTACGTTTTAATATGCAAGATGCACTTTTTTGTAGCTCAGGCACACAAACAAATCTGCTTGCATTAATGGCCCATTGTGAACGTGGCGATGAGTATATATGTGGCCAAAGTGCTCATAACTACAAGTTTGAAGGCGGTGGCGCTGCCGTTTTAGGCTCTATTCAGCCACAGCCTATTGAAAATGAAGCCGATGGTAGTTTGTGTTTTACTAAAATTGCTGCAGCAATTAAACCCGATGATAGCCACTTTGCAAAAACCCGCCTGTTAAGCCTTGAAAACACCATAGGTGGTAAAGTACTGGGTATTGATTATTTACTCAAAGCCCGCGAATTTGTTAATCAACATAACTTAGCACTGCATTTAGATGGTGCCCGCGCTTTTAATGCCGCTGCCGAGCTTAACGTTGATATTAAAGAAATAACCCAACATTTTGACTCTGTATCTATTTGTTTATCAAAAGGGTTAGGTGCACCTGTTGGTTCATTATTGCTTGGTTCAACAGCATTGATAGCCAAAGCAAGACGCTGGCGAAAAGTGCTTGGCGGTGGTATGCGCCAAGTGGGTATATTAGCTGCTGCAGGGCAATATGCCTTAGAAAATAACACGCAACGTTTAGTCGATGACCACGCTAACGCGCGTTATTTAGCAAAACAGTTAAGTGAAATTTCAGGCTTTAACGTAAATATGAGTAATACCACAAATATGGTTTACGCTACGTTTGATAACAGCATAAACATCACAAAACTAGCAGCCGATTTAAAAGCACAAGACATTGTGTTTAGCCCAAGTAAGCAACTTAGGCTAGTAACCCATTTAGGTATTACTAAAGCGGATATTGATACCTTTATAAAAGCCTTAACGGCCCATATTTAACGCGGCTTTATAATGTTTGCGGCACACCGACTCATAACGGTCGTTGCCGCCAATTTCTACTTGGTTGCCATCGGCAATAGCCTCGCCATTTTCATCGGTACGTAATACGTGATTTGCTTTACGCCCACAATGACATACCGTTTTAAGTTCTATTAACTTATCAGCCCAAGCAAGTAAATATTGCGAGCCGCTAAATAACTCACCTCTAAAGTCGTTTCTTAAGCCGTAACACAATACGGGAATACCTAATTCATCGACTACATCGGTTAGCTGCATAACTTGATCTTTAGATAAAAACTGACATTCATCCACGAGCACACAATGGCGTTTTTTATCACTATTGAGCGATTTAATTAGCTCGTATACATCTTTATTAGCATCATAAATATGTGCATCTGCTTGAAGGCCTATACGTGAGGATACTTTGCCCACTCCTGCTCTATCGTCAATGGCAGCGGTGAGGATCACCGGCTCCATACCACGCTCTTTATAATTAAATGCTGATTGTAATAAAGTGGTTGATTTACCTGCATTCATTGCAGAGTAGTAAAAGTATAATTGCGCCATGGCCGTGCCTTCAAATAAAAAGTGCGCTTATGCTACCCTAAAGTGCAGAGAATACAAATTTGGAAACGCTATTTTATTTAACCTGAACTCTGGTTAAGAGATTTACTAACATTTTGAATCAAAAATGATATTTGTGCTTATTTTTCTCTAGCTAGCGATTTTTAGTGAAAACAAGGCGAAATTACGCGTCAATAGCTCGCCTAATGCAAGTAAATTCAACGCAGTTAGCGCTGAAAATAGCTGCTTGAGATGGATTTATTAGCCGGAGTTCAGGTTATTTATTTTGCTTCATGCTCTAGTAACCATTGCTTGCGCTCTAGGCCACCTGCATAACCAGTTAGCTTTTTATTTGCACCAATGATGCGGTGACACGGCACAATAATACTGATTGGATTTTTACCATTTGCAGCCCCCACCGCCCTCACTGCTTTAGGATTATTTAATTGTATGGCAATATCTTTATAGGTTGCCACTTTAGCAAACGGTACGCTTTGTAATGCCTGCCATACGCTTTGCTGAAATGGTGTGCCGCCAGTATCAAGCTCTAAATCAAACTCAGTACGCGTATGAGCAAAGTACTCGTTAAGCTGTGCCACACAAGATAAAACATGTGAATTAGTCACCTTATTTAAAGGGGTACTAATATAACTGGTCGGTGGATAAAACCCCACATAACTAATACCGTTTTCAGTTGCCTGAATAATAATATCGTCAATCGGGCTGGGTAAACTGGTTTGCACTATCATAATTGCTGCCAAAGTTGAAAAGTTAAGTAAGATCGAAATGGTGCACAGTTCGCAGATTCAAACGAGCTTGCTGCCGCTTGGGCTTTTTTAACCCCTAAATCACCATCAAGTAAAATATCGGGTTGGCTTTGACCGCGCAGTTTTGCGTAATTAACCGTCCAAGGGCCAATTCCTTTTAAAGTAAGCCATTGGTCTAAATCATCCTCCTCGGGATGAGTAGCACAAAAATCAGCAAGATTATGCAGTGCATTTTTACGTGCCTGCGGCATTTTAAAAAAAGTAAAGTCACTGCCTGCCACTACTTTAGGTGCTGGAAAGTACACATTTCCTTCTTGCTGATCTGCAAGCTGATGCACCAATTGAGTCACTAAATTGTGCGCCGCAGTCACACTCACCTGCTGACCTAACACAGCGCGAATACCCGCTTCAAAGGTTGACCAAATACCTGGTAACCTTAAGCCTTTAGTAAGTGGAAATGCATTATTAATATGCTCGTTTAAATGCGCCTCAATTAAATAAGTATCTGCATCTAAATCAAGTACACGGCGAATGTTGTTAATAACTGGCTGTAAATATTGCGTATTATCTATATCGATTTGCACCCGAAAATGATGTTTATCTGCAATAAATTCAGCATTAAAGCGGCCTCTACACGATTTATAAGTAAAAGTACGCCCATAACTGGTTGGCGATAACCACTCTATTGGCTCTATTAGTCGTTTTGCTAAAAACCCATGCAATGCCTGCCAGTTATACGGCGGACGAAAAGGCAAAATTAAGGTCAGCCCAAGATCAGTTGGGTGCTTGGCGGTTCTGAGCACTGAGGGCGCAATATTAAGTTGTTTTAAAAAAGCATCATTGAATCGTCTTACACTTTTAAAGCCGGAGGCAAACGCTATCTCGGTAAGCGGTAAGCTGGTTTCTTGAATCAATTTTTTTGCAAAATGGCATTGGTTAAATAACCGATATTGAGTAACTGAAAGACCAAAATATTGAGAAAAAAGCCGCCTTAAATAGCGGCTGCTTATTCCTAAACGCGCGGCAAGTACTTCACAATCACACTCGTTATATTGATCAATTAACTGTTTAGCACGCAATGCCGTGGTTTTTGATCCCAGCCAAGCAGCACTACCTGGTGCACTATCGGGCCTACAACGTATACAAGGCCTAAACCCTGCTTGCGCAGCAGAGTGCGCAAACTGATAGTAAGTTACATTTTTTTCATGCGCAGTGGGCGCAGGGCAAATTGGCCGACAATAAATACCTGTGGTTTTTACCGCTACATAAAAAAGCCCATCAAAACGCGCATCGCGGCTCTGACGCGCTTTTTGCCAATGCTGATTAACCATAAATTGCTCTTATAAATTATGTAGCGCTTAGCTTAACAAAAACTAGATATAATACTGGCCATATTCGGTACTAATCTTTGTTTGCAAAATCAATCAATGCCTGACCCGTTAAACGATATATAATCCATTCATTCTGAGGCTCAGCGCCCATGCTATTATAAAAATCAATCGCGGGTTTATTCCAATCAAGCACTACCCACTCAAAGCGGCCACAGTCTTTGCTTATTGCTCTGTTTGCCAGCTCTTTCATGATTGCTTTACCGGCACCATTTCCACGGCTATCTGGGCTAACATATAAATCTTCTAAATAGAGACCATTTTTACCTAACCAAGTAGAGTAGTTGTAAAAATACACTGCAAAACCAATCGGCTCACCATCTTGTAAACAAATTAAACTGTGCGCTGTTGCGCCGTCGCAAAAAAGTGTATCTAAAATGGCTTGCTCATTGGTTTTAACTGCATCTGGCTCTTTTTCGTAAATGGCAAGCTCATTAATAAAATGCAGAATTGTTTTAGCATCACTTGGCTGTGCATCGCGAATTTCTATTGCTGTGTTCATTGTTATTGATCCTTTAAAAACTGCTTTTATGCCTATTAAATTTAAAATAAAAAGTGCCTAAATAATTATGATAACTTAAGCCATTAATACATTTATTTGTACCCTAGCATATCGTTTTTATATTCAATACGTAACTATCACGGGCTTATTTAAATTTAGCCATTAGGGTATCTAAAAAACAAATTAAAACAGCGCTTTTATAAATGGTTAAAAGTTGTCATTATGATAAAAAAGTAAAGCAATAAGGGAGTTTAACTAAAATGGGTCATGGTCACACACACAGTCACGTTGATGATAACCAAAGTGATAAACAGCTCACTCTTGCCGTATTTATAAATGTTTTACTGACTGTAGTGCAAGTTGTTGGCGGCGTATTTTCTGGCAGTCTTTCATTAATTGCCGATGCTCTACATAACCTAAGTGATGCGGCTTCTATTTTTATCGCCCTCGTTGCTCGAAAAATTGGCAATAAGCAGGCTGATACAACCCATCATTTTGGCTACAAACGTGCAGAGATACTAGCAACCCTTTTTAATAGCACTACGTTAATAGTCATCGGTGGTTATTTAATTTTTGAAGCGATAAATAGTTATTTAAACCCCCAACCAATTAACGGTTGGATTATTGTGTGGGTTGCTGCATTTGCGCTACTCATTGATTTAGTCACTGCGTTGTTAACTTATAAAGCTGGCGCTAAAAACAATATGAATATAAAGGCAGCGTTTATTCATAACGTATCGGATGCAATGGCATCAATAGTCGTTATTATTGCGGGTACTTTAATTATTTTATATCAATGGTATGTAGTTGATTTAATAGCGACCATTTTAATATCACTATATGTTATTTATCATGGTGTATTATTACTTAAAGCGAGCTGCAGTATTTTAATGCAAGCAGCCCCCATTGGTTTTGACCAGCAACTTATCAGCAAAAAATTACTGCAACAGTTTGCCATTACGCAAATAAAATCTATAAAAGCATGGCAACTGGACGATACTACTACTCACTGTGAAATTGTGATGCAAACAGATACCCCTATTGAGCTTAACGCCATCAAAAACTATTTACATGATGAATTTGCAATTGAGCACTGCGTAATTGAGTGCTATTAACCTCGGTGTGATTCTACAAGGTGCCTTGTAATTAAAGCTGAACGCATCTTTATTTTAATGCCTTGTGCAACATAACGCAGAAGGCCTGCTAACAATAATCCACTATCGGTACGAGTAAAACATCTATTTTTAACACAACGTTATATTCAAATCCCTACCAGCACCTAAAACACAAATAGAAATGATTATCATTAACCTTGCGTTTACTTTAAATTACTCTTAATATTGCGCCCATCATTAATACACTTAAACCATTCAAACGAAGGACCCGCATGTTTAAAACATCTCTGAGCTTAATAGCATTAATAGTCAGTGGCGCCAGTATTGCAGACGAATCAACGATCCAAAGAAATTTAAATCAAACAGAAATGGAGCACGTTATTGTTTCGGGGAGTCGTGTTTTTGAAAGTATTGATGAGGTCCCTGCTTCCATAACTATTATTAGTCAAAAACAAATAGAAGCACATTTAAAAGTTAATCCAGAATTACAAAGCCTTTTAGCACAAATGGTTCCTGGCCTTGCTCCAGATACTGGAAGCTCAAGTAATTCAGGACAAACTCTACGCGGACGCGCCCCACTGATCATGATTGATGGCGTGCCACAATCAACACCACTGCGTAACGGATCATTAGGCGTAAAAACCTTAGATCCAAGCGCAATAGGTCGAATAGAAGTCATTAAAGGAGCAACGTCGATTTATGGTAACGGCGCATCAGGCGGAATTATTAACTATATTACCAAGCAAGCACAAAGCGATGGCCAAACCCAAGGTGAAATAAGCTTATCGAGTCGTTTTAGTGCGGTAAAACTCGAAGAAAGCGCCGGCGCAAGGGTATCTGCTGCATTGAATGGTCGTGCCGATAAATTTAGCTACTTAGTAACTGCAAGCTATGAAGAAAACGGTGTACAACGCGATTCGCAAGGCGATATTCTCGGTTTACAATATGGTTTATCTGATGCCGTTACACAAAATTACTTCACTAAGCTTGGCTATGACTTTGATGATGAAAAGCAACTCCAATTTAGTTATAACTACTTTAGTTCACAACAAAAAACCGATTTAGGCGATGTTGTTGGTGATATGAGCCTAGGAGAAAAAACCTACGCCATTCATGTGCCGTCAGAATTGCAAAAACAAGGTAAACCCCAAGGGCCAGAAGGCAACGAAAATATAACCTTAAAATACACCGACTACGCACTGCTTGAAAACACACAAATGACGTTAGACCTCTATACGCAAGATATAGAAAATGTGTTTTTCTTCTCTCCAAGCCTTGCCAATCCTGATGAGAATTATCAAGGTGGTCAATCCGTTATAAGTTCAGAAAAAAAAGGCGCCAGAGCAACTTTTAATACCCAGGTTGACTTTGACTCAGTTGAAGCGTCATTTATTTACGGAATTGATGCATTAAATGATGTGACTGCACAACCGCTAGTTGATGGCCGGGTTTGGGTGCCAGAAATGGACATGAAAAGTGTCGCGGGCTTTTTACAAACTAAGTGGGTTATTGCTAATGACTTAATAATAAAGGCCGGTGTACGCAAAGAAAATATCGACCTTAGCGTAGACGATTATCGCACGCTTAAATTATGTAAAACAGCCACGCAATGCTCTGTGCCAATTAGCGTAAAAGGCGACACAGTTGATTACAATGCTACAACCTATAACGTGGGCATCAAATACAATCTAGATGAAAGATTCAGCCCCTTTTTAAACTACTCACAGGGATCTGATATATCTGATATTGGCCGCCTACTTCGCTCTGCTACAGTAAATGATATAGGCCTTATTCAAACACAAGCTTCAATTATCGATAATTATGAAATTGGTTTTAACTCTCAATTTGATGCAGTTCGTTTAGAAGTCGCAGCATATCGAAGCACCTCTGAGCTTGGCACTACAAACAAATTTAATGAAGTAACGGGTGTTTATGAACCGGTTAGAGCACCTCAAAAAATTTGGGGTTATGAAGCCTTAGTAGACTACACCATAAACCCATCTCTTAAATTACTGGCAACGTATAGTTATGTAGAAGGTAAAAATACTGAAGCAGATATATATTTAGGCTCTAAGCAAATCAGTCCACCAAAAGCCACAGCCAACCTTAACTGGCAACCTACGGACACCCTGTCACTAACATTAAGTTACTTGTATGTGGGTGATAGAAAACGCTTTGCTCCTAATGATAATGGTAAATATGTTGGCGATCAGGGGCCTGTCGATAACTACACGGTTTTTAATTTAAGCGGTCAGTATCAGTTTGCAGACAACTGGCAAGGTTTTATCGGGATAGAAAACCTATTTAATCAAGACTACTTCCCTGCCCGTGCGCAATCTTACACCTATGGTGGATACAACATTAAAGGTTTAGGTACAACGGCCACAGTGGGTGTTACTTATCAATTTTGATCACTTACGCGTTCATACTTTTACGGTATGAACGCGCTTATACCCTCAACTAACTTGCTGATCTAAAATACAAATAACAACTTGTCCATTTATTAACCAGCAATGCAAACTTAAACGAGAATCAAACTCAATATTAACCATATGATTTATAAGTAAATTACTTGCAATTCTGTGCCTATATACTAGACTAGCCACAATTAGAATTTTTAGGATAAGCGCTATGAAAGGTAATCAAAAAGTAATCGACGCCTTCAATACATTGTTAGCTAACGAATTAGCTGCTATTGACCAGTATTTTATTCATTCTCGTATGTACGACGATTGGGGCTTAAACAAACTTTATGAGCGTCTTAACCATGAAATGGAAGAAGAAAAAGATCACGCTGATTGGCTAATCAAGCGTATTCTTTTTTTAGAAGGCGTACCAAACATGACTAAACGTCGTGATCTGTTAATTGGTGACGATGTAAAAAGCATGATGCAAAACGACTTAACCTTAGAACTTGAAGTGGTTGAGTGTGTTAAAGAGGTTATTGCTATCTGTGAACAACAGCAAGATTATCAATCTCGTGAAATTTTAGAAAAGCTATTATTTGATACCGAAGAAGATCACGTTTACTGGTTAGAGCAACAACTGGGTCTGATTGACAAAATTGGCACTCAAAACTATCACCAAGCTCAAATGGGCGAATAAGGACTTATATTATGAAAGGCGATAAAGACGTTATTGCAGCACTAAATAAAGTACTTGCTAATGAGCTTGTGGGTATTAACCAATACTTTTTACATGCACGCATGTTTAAAGATTTTGGTTTTAGTAAACTAGACAAAGCTGATTACAAAGTATCGATACAAAAAATGAAAAACGCCGATCGTTTAATTGAGCGTATTTTATTTTTAGAAGGCCTGCCTAACCTTCAAGATTTAGGACGCTTACGCATTGGTGAAAACAGCGAAGAAATGATTGCCGCTAACATGAGCTTTGAACTTGATACAGTAGATGAGCTACGTGCTGCGATTAAACTAGCTGAAAGTAAAAAAGATTACATTAGCCGTGAAGCGCTCGATAACATTTTAAATGAGCAAGAAGAGCAAATTGATTGGCTAGAAACACAGCAACTGCTGATCAAAAACACTGGGCTTGAAAACTACTTACAATCGCAATTGTAGGTTAAAGTTATAAATACAAAAAAAGCAGCTAAGGCTGCTTTTTTTATGTTTAATTTTTTAAATGTTATACCAATTCGTTTAGATAGGGCCTACTTTTATAAATTACTATTAAGCCACTTGATCGGTTATATCTGCAATTTGAATCAGTTTACGATTGAGGATCTTTTTAGTACAGCAACAACACTTACCGCATTGGCTGCCCACTTTAAGCTCTTTAGTTAGCTCGCGCATGGTAGTAGCACCATCGTCGATGGTTTGCTCAATTTTTTTATCGGTCACACCGTGACAAAGACAAACATACATGAATACAAACAACTCTCAATTTTATTTAGTGGGTTTATATTAATCTAAACGAAAATAGTTATCAATTGGTTTTTTATAAAATTTGAATTTTTTGCATTTTTTTGGCCAACGCCACTTAAGTTGAGAATTCGCGGCAGGTTGAGAATTGTTTGAATTTCATTCGAAGTATGGCACTTAAATTGAGATTTATTAACTAAAGTCTCGCCTTAAATTTAAGTAGGTTTAGTTAAATAGTTGAATGATTTAAATTAATTTCATTAAGGCTGAAGAAACCTTAATGTATAAATACAAAATTAGTGCATGGACTCTGTACGGTTTGTGAAATAAGCAGACATTCACATAAAAATCGCTTATGTCCCACATATTTTAACTTAAAGACTTTTTTACGCTTTCTGTAGTAAGTTATTAACTAGTCGTTGATAACTTGCAACGGAGCTGTAGCTTCATATATTAGCTGACTATCTAGGTAAAACACCATGTAAGTAAGAACAAGGTGTTTTTATGAGGCATAAAGTCCGTAGAGTAGAGCTACTTAAAAATACTTAACAATGCTAAATCAGATCTTAAGTGCTGCACCCAAATGTAGTTTATATCGCTCCATATCGACTTTTACTTGGGGATTTTTCATAACATCGCTGCAAATAAAAGTTTCTAGTGGCTTCATTCCTAAAAACTGATTTGCTTTATGCACGGGTAAATACACACCATCTACCCCAGTCCCCTCAAAAAACTGCTCACTATCGATGAACGCATCTATTGGGGCATTCCACGTGACAGAAAGCATGTACTTTTTACCGTGAAGTAAACCTCCAGATCCATACTGCTTTGAAATATCACCTCTAGACCTACCGTCGCTTTCATACAACTTCCCGTGCCCTTTGGTAAACACCTCATCCATGTACTTTTTCACAGTCCAAGGAGGCCCCATCCACCATGCGGGCATCTGAAAGATTACCAAGTCAGCCCACAGCCATTTAGAAATTTCTTCATCGACATCATATCCCTTATCAATAGTCGTGTTACGAACATTACAGTTACTTTGTTCAAAGAAGTTTTCAGCAAAGGCTGTGAGCGAATTGTTAAGCTCACCTTGAGAGTGAGCGAAACATTTACCGCCATTTAAAATTAAGATATTTTTCACTATGTACTACTACCCATTCTTTCTTGAAATTCACTTAAAAACCTTTAATTGATAAGTGTCTGAAATTAAATATCTATTTGATGCCTTTTAATTCAGTCAGAATCTCTTTGCCCACTTTACGAGCTGATTGCGGGTTTTGACCAGTAATAACTCGCCTATCATTCACAACGTTTACCGTCCATGCAGCACCATAAATGTGCTTTGCACCTTTAGACATTAATGTATCCTGTAGTGAGAAAGGAACAACTTCTGTTAGCCCTACATTTGACTCTTCCTCGTTAGTAAATGCAGCTAATTTTTTTCCTTTAACGAGGTATTGTCCGTTACTAAGCTTGACGTCTGTAAGAGCCGCTGGGCCATGACAAATCGCGC
Organism: Pseudoalteromonas sp. Scap25; assembly: GCF_013394125.1. Classification (GTDB taxonomy): domain Bacteria; phylum Pseudomonadota; class Gammaproteobacteria; order Enterobacterales; family Alteromonadaceae; genus Pseudoalteromonas. The sequence goes on from NZ_CP041328.1 coordinate 690,485, forward strand.
TTACAATACCGCCTCGCTCATATATTGAAACAGTTAATTTATTGATAAGTTCATTGTTCGAGAAGTCCCACATAGTTCCGTGACCGCCTGCATAAACTACTGCTTGATAATCTTTACTGTTTACATCTTCAATCGCTTTTGTATTTATAATTGAAGCCATGAGCTTTTTATCATTTATAAACCTAGCATTATCTTCATCTGAAAAATCTAGACTTTTAGGGTCTATTGGGGCCATTCCACCTTCAATGCTAGCAACATCAACTTCAAAGCCTGCATCAGCAAGGACGTAATAAGGATGTGTTAACTCACCTAACCAAAAACCTGTTTTCATATCTAACGAACCCATTTTATTGTGGCTAGTCAGTACGAAAAGGATTTTATCCGCAGCAAAACTTGGAGCCGCGAAAACTAGTGTCATGAATAATAATAGAAATTTCATACTATCTTTCTCATATAAATTAAACCAACCGATTCGTTGGTTACTTGTTAAATACGCTACCAACTTTCATTGTTAGGCGTTGAAGCCCAAGTCTCAGTTTTTGGTAGCAGCTCACCTGCTTGTAACAACTCGACGAAAATATTATCCGCAGAGCGTATAAAAGCCATTTGACCGTCTCGAGGAGATCGATTTACTTCAATGCCTAGTTCCTGTAAATGAGTGTATGTCTCGTATATATTTTCAACTCTGTAAGCTATATGACCGAAGTTTTCCTGTATTTTGATACTCAGCTCCCATTTATAAGTAAGTTCAATTTGAGCGCTTTCATCACCTTGTGCGGCTAAAAGATAAGAGAAAACTTTGCTTCAAAGTAGTCTTTCCTTTTTAGAACTTTCAACCCTAGACCCTCATAGTAAAATCTTAGTGATGCTTTAATATCTGATATACAAAGCATTGTGCGAAGATATTTTATTTATCACAAGCCTTAAAACACACGAGCTGTTTTAATATCGACTGATAGCACTCTACCTTCTAAAGACTTTTGTAATTGAAGATAATGCGGCAGTGTCTTATGTTGCTCTAAAGTATCTATGTCACGCCACATTTCAATTAATGTGATTCTTTGTGACCCATTAACATCAGGGAAAACATCATAACGCTCGCATCCACTTTCAAAAATACTGTCACTCGCACATTCATAAATTGCATTTAATACGGTGCTGTAATGTTGTGTTTCACATAGAATATCCACAACAATCATTACTTCATTATCCATTTTTAACCTTTATCTTGGTTTATAAGGCTGCTTACACAGCCTTTAATTAAATAACAGAAATTTAACGCTCGATTACGATTTTACCTGTGGCTAACCCTGACTCTAGACGAGTGTGAGCATCTTTAACTCCTTGTAAAGTTAAAGGGAAAACACTATCGATAAGAGGTTTAACTTGACCATTATCCACAAGCCCAGCAAGTCGGCGTAAAATGTCACCGTGAGTCTCTCTATCGATGTTATGAATAATTGAAATCGCCATAAATACTAGGTCTAACCTTAGAGCCTTAAAGTGCATTTCAGTTAAGTTATAATCAGCATAACCAATTGTAGAGATAACATGCCCCTTCAGTTTTGCAGCGATTAATGAGTTTTGTAAAACGGGCCCGCCCACTGTATCAAATACCGTATCGAAGCCTTGATCATTGGTTAGTCGTTCAACATATTCCTTTGGCTCTTCTGTAGGGAATAGTACCGTTTCATCTGCGCCTAGTTGTTTTGCAATTTCTGCGCGAGCTTCATCTGCAACAGTCGTTGTAACATGTGCACCTAGTGCTTTTGCAAGCTGAAGACCAATGTGGCCTACGCCACCCGTACCACCATGAACCAACACTCTATCGCTTGGCTGGATTTCAGCTCGACCAATAATTGCTTCCCATGCTGTAATTGCTACTAAAGGCAAGCTAGCCGACTCACCAAAGCTAAGCGTTTTAGGTTTATGTGCTAATAATACAGCGTCAGCTTCAACCTTATCTGCAAGAGTACCCGGAATGCCAACGATACCGCCGACACAACCGTATACTTCATCACCAATTTTAAAGTTAGTCACACCTTCACCTACTTCACTGATTACGCCCGATACATCCATGTGAAGGATTGCTGGATAAGTCATACCAGCAGTGCCTTCACTGCCTTGACGGATTTTAGTATCAACAGGGTTAACACTTGTCGCTTTTACATCGATTACGACGTGACCGCGTTTTGGTTTTGGCGCATCAACTTCGATTTCATGTAAAACATTAACGTCACCATGACCATTAATAGCTATTGCTTTCATAATAATTTCCTCTTTGTTATTGACGAAAGTGATGTTATCAACATAATTAACAACCAAAAACACACTAAAAGTTTAATGATTAATTCCAAAAGGTTGATAATTTGATTGATTCAATAGAAGAACTAAAGATATTCAGTACAATTTTTGAACTCAAATCTATTCGAATGGCTGCTGATGCTCACAACCTAACGGCTGCAGCAGTGAGTAAAAGGTTGATAGCGCTCGAAAACAGACTGAGTGCTAAATTATTTTATAGAACAACACGGACCCTTAGTCCGACATTTACGGGTGAGAAGCTATATAACCATGCGCAAAGACTTTTAAGTATTAGCGATGAGATTGAACATGACCTCGACCCAACTAATACGTTAAAAGGAAAAATAAAAATAACTGCGTCAGCTTCTTTTACACAAAGCTATCTATTACCTGTGATTAGCAGCTTTTTAGAAAGTTACCCGCAGGTTAATATTGAAATCATTTCTACAGATAGTTTAGTTAATTTAACTGAACAAGGTGTTGATTTGGCGATTAGACATGGCCCTTCGCGAGATTCATCATTAATTGGTCAAAAGCTATCTGATACAAAGAGAGTATTATGTGCAACGCCGAGTTATTTAGAAAAAGAAGGAGTACCACAATCACCTGAATATTTAACTGATCATAGTTTATTAACCGTTGGGAATGAAACTAACTGGTCATTCATTAGAGAAAGTGAACGAAAAACAGTTAAATTAAACCCCAGCTTTTCTTCTAGCTTAGGGGATAGCGTTTTGGGTATGGTGGAATTAGATCATGGTATTGCACTCTTGTCAGATTGGCATATTAAAGAAGGTGTTGAAAAAGGGCGCTTAAAGGTTATTTTAGAAGATTGGGAATGTGACCCATCAATTTCAATTAACCTATTATATCCGTCTAGGAAAAACCAATCGATGATAGTTAGAAACTTCATTGACCACTTGAAAGAATGGATAAAAAGCAATCCGCTTTCAAAATAGACTTAACTTGTTGGGGTGTTCACTACTGTTAACTTTTTAGGGTAGTAGCCAGCGTCACTTAAATTGAGATTTATTAACTAAAGTCTCGCCTTAAATTTAAGTAGGTTTAATAGTTTAATTAACAATATTAATTACAACAAGCCTGAAGAAGCCTTAATGTATCAATATAGAATTAGTGAGTGGGCTATTTCCGTTTTGTGCCATGAGCAGACATTGGTAACGCCCTCCATAGTCTCTTGTTAGGCATTAGTGATAACAAACTCGTGGTAGCCTTCTGTTTCAGGAGGGTCAACTTTATCAACACGCATAACATTTAATTTAGCAAACAAACTATTCCAAAATTTTAACGCTAAACTATCGTTTAAGTGGACTGCTACATGCCACTGATTTGTTTCAACAGGCATCAAATTTTGAATAACAAATTTGGCAATGCCTTGTTTTCGGTATTTGGGTAGAATAAAAATATCAGCCAACTCAGGTATTTCTTTGCCAACGATCTCAGTTGGTTCTACGGTAGCAAAACCAGCAATTTGGTTAGAAACGAGTACAAGATAAATACTGCAGTCTTCCTCACCACGAACTACACATTCTAAATACTCTTCATCAATATCATAGCAACCATCTAAACCAATATCTTCTAAGTCAAATATACTTTGATGGTATTGATAAAACTGCCACAACATTTTTATTGCAGCGATATCAGTTGATTCAGCTTTTCGTATTGTAGTGTCCATTTTATACCTATTTCCTTATGTGTGCTCCGGCATTAGCTTTCACTAAAGGGATGAAGATTCGCCAGTAGCTATCTTTAAAAAATATCATGTTATTAAACGAAAACTACTCGAAAATAACAACAAAATAAATTTTAAGAATGGATTGAAAAAAACGCCAATAAGCTAATAGTCATACGGATAAAGTTTCACGTCAAACAGAGAAACTCGACTGACTGCTTATCGCCAAACAGCCGAGGTTCGGCTCAGTGCCAATTTCAATCATGCGGTATACCTTCCCTCTGCCTCAAAACGCTTTAGGGTAAATACTTTATAGGTGTCTTTGAGCTAATTTATACGTTCACTCCTTTTAGAAAGGCAGTAGTTTTGTGTCACAATGCAACCATTAAGCTAAAAGCTTATTGCCATGAGGTAGTTAACTATCCCCTGACGGATGAGTGTCATAGGATAGTTATTAAATCAGCTATATAATTATTTAGTTGCTTTTGTTGGTAACTTTGTTGAGAAAAGCCCAGCCAGTGTAATAAATACAAACGATATCGCTAAACAAGCCGCTAACCCATATAGCTGGAAAATCCAGCCTGACAATACTGTACCAATCAAACGCCCCATCGCATTAGCCATATAGTAAAAGCCAACATCGAGGGAAACACCGTCGGCATCTGCCATGCTAACAATTAAATAACTGTGCAGCGATGAATTAATGGCGAACAGTACACCAAACAACATTAAACCAGCAATAAGCACTGTTTTTACTTGCCAATTAAAATACAGGGATAAAGCGATACCTAATGTAACCAGTGCCAGTGAACTCGCCCATTTGGTTGTTTCTATAGCAGGCGAGAACCCTTCTTTGAGATTCATTACCTTAGGTGCGATAGATTGTACGAAACCGTAGCCAATCACCCATAGTGCCAAGAAGCCGCCTACCGTCCAATGATCCCAATTAAAGGCTTGCGATAAAAATACGGGCAGTGCAATCACAAACCAGACATCACGTGCACCAAACAAGAATAGTCGTGCAGCCGACAAAAGGTTAATTGAACGACTTTTTGAGAATATATCGGTGAACTTAGGTTTGCTCTTCGCTTTTCCTAAATCACTTTTTAAAGCGTAAAGGCTGTAACACCATACAAGTGCTAAACCACCCGTCATCAACAGCATTGCACCTTTAAACGATAATAAGGTTAACAGTAAACCACCCAAGAAAAAGCCAACGCCTTTTAATGCATTTTTGGAGCCTGTTAATATAGCTACCCATTTGAAAAGCGTGCCTTCTTGCCCATCGGTAACCAACGACTTGATAGCACTTTTAGCGCTCATTTTATTTAAGTCTTTGGCAATACCAGAAAGCGCTTGGGCAATCATCACATATACAACTGTTAACCATTCAGAGGGAACAGCTAGCATGAGCAAGGCAACAATTTGAATAGCCAAACCAATGTTCATGGTTTTATTTAGCCCTAAACGAGCACCTAAGAAACCGCCAATCAAGTTGGTTACAACGCCAAAGATTTCATAAAACAAAAACAGCATAGCAATACCAAGCGGGCTATAACCTAACGCGTGGAAATGAAGCACTACCAACATGCGTAGTGCACCATCGGTTAAGGTAAATGCCCAATAATTACCTGTAACAACAAGGTATTGCTTAATATCGTCTGATAATGATGCCAAGCGCTTCATAGTGTTACATTACCCTTTAAATTGATAAAGCGACTTTACGAGCAAGCTCAGCCGTTCTGTTGGCGTATCCCCACTCGTTGTCATACCATGTGTACAGCTTCAACTGAGTGCCGTTAACGACCATCGTTGACAGTGCATCAACAATGCTAGAACGCGGGTCAGTTTTATAATCGATAGATACTAGCGGCTTTTCTTCATAGCCCAAAATACCTTTTAACTCGCCTTCAGCCGCTTCTTTCATCCAAGCATTAATTTCAGCTTCCGTTGTTGCACGCTCAACTTCAAATACACAATCAGTTATTGATGCATTTGCTAGTGGTACGCGAACGGCGTGACCATTTAGTTTGCCTTTTAATTCAGGGAAAATATGGGTAATAGCCGTTGCAGAGCCCGTAGTGGTAGGGATTAGGCTCATGCCACAGGCACGCGCTCTGCGTAAATCTTTGTGCGGAGCATCTAAAATGGTTTGAGTATTGGTAATATCATGGATAGTCGTCATCGAGCCGTGTTTAATGCCGATTTTATCCTGTAATACTTTTATCACTGGTGCTAAGCAATTGGTGGTGCAAGATGCTGCTGTCACAATGGCATGTTGTTCAGCATTATAAAGGTGGTCGTTAACCCCCATCACCACATTGAGTACGCCTTCTTCTTTCACTGGTGCAGTGACCACCACCTTCTTAACACCTTGATCTAAGTAGGCTTGCAGCAGATCGGTTTTTTTCATTTTACCTGATGCTTCAATGACGACATCACATTCAGACCAATCCGTATCGTTAATTGCTTGATTTTGAGTGACCCGAATAGCTTGACCGTTGATTATCACATTATTGTCATCATTAGATACATCATGTGACCAAGTGCCATGCACTGAATCGTATTTTAATAGGTGTGCCAGTGTTTCTGCGTTGCCAGCAGGATCGTTGATTTGCACAAACTCAATATTTTGCCAACCAAAGGCTGCTCTAAGCGTTAATCGGCCCATGCGGCCAAAACCGTTAATACCAATTTTAATTGTCATGGTTAAACTCCTACTTTTTGATATTCATTAAAAAATGAAAGTTGCACAGGATTAGAAAGCGCCTTGGGGCGTACTTTCTGTACTTGGTTAATAATGCTTGTCTTGTTGTAACCTAACTCATACATCAGTATGCCAATCACTAAGCCCGTGCGACCTGAACCGCCTTTACAGTGCACAGCTATCGTGCCCTGATTACGCAAAATAGCTAACACGTCATCAAGGTGAGATTTGAACGCCGTTGCAAAGTCATTATTAGGCGCATCATCATCTAAAATAGGTAACTGAAACCATTTTATGCCTTGTTCGTTACAAACTTGAGGAAGTGTTTCGGCCTCGTTTTTCTTTATTTCTGCGTCATACATCAGAGTAACAATCGCTTGTGCTCCCGCATCTTTTAGTTGCTTTACCGATGTTGTTAAATCAACCTCTTTCGTTCCTGGGCATGGCGTAAATATAAAACTAGCGCCATTATCAAGTGTCAGTTTGTCATAAGGGTGCATTTGCATAAGAATCCTCTTAATTATTCGTTAAACCAATGTTTTGTTCTGTTTACAATCGCTACGAGAGATAGCATCACAGGCACCTCTACAAGTACACCAACCACGGTTGCTAGCGCTGCACCTGAATGCAAGCCAAAAAGAGAAATCGCTACAGCTACAGCCAACTCAAAGAAATTTGATGTACCAATTAAGCACGATGGAGCTGCAATGTTATGTTTAAGCTTGATTTTTAGCGCAATAAAATAGGCAATGATGAAAATGCCATACGTTTGAATAACCAGCGGAATAGCGATTAACAAAATATTGAGTGGTTGGTCTAAAATAGTGTTAGCTTGAAAGCCGAACAACAGCATAACTGTGGCTAATAAACCAATGACAGAAAATGGTTTTAACTTTTCTAACAAGGCTGTAATAGTTGTTTCATCGCGACCTGAGGCATTTAAGTGCTTTCTGGTCAATATCCCTGCAATTAAAGGCAGTAATACGTACAACACAACCGAGGTGAACAAAGTTCCCCACGGCACATGAATATCCGATACCCCCAGCAGTAATCCGGCAAGTGGGGCGAATGCAAAAATCATGATAATGTCGTTAACCGACACTTGAACTAACGTGTAGTTTGCATCACCTTTAGTTAATTGCGACCAGACAAATACCATTGCCGTACATGGCGCTACGCCAAGTAAAATCATTCCTGCGATATATTCTTGTGCAGTTTCTGGTGAAACAAAATCTGCAAACAATCCTTCAAAGAAAAGCCAACCCAATGCAGCCATAGAAAATGGTTTGATAAGCCAGTTAATCACTAAAGTTAACACCAGTCCTTGTGGATTTTTACCCACCTCTTTAATTGTTGAGAAATCTATTTGTACCATCATGGGGTAGATCATTACCCAAATGAAGATGGCAACGACGATATTAACATGCGCCACTTCGAGCTCTGCGATTGCTTCAAAAAGCGGCGGGTAAATAACCCCTAATGAGACACCAGCAGCAATTGATATAGCGACCCAAACAGATAAATAGCGTTCAAAAATTCCCATAATAATACTCCCTAGTTACAGCAGCTTGCTACACGCGTGGGACGATCACCCATCGCATTTAATCTGGCTAGCTCTTGTTCAATGAAAATGGGATCATTCACTACCGTTGATGTAATAGTTTGCTTCATCCACTCTGGTAGTGTTGGATTGATCGAATAAAAAACCCATTGCTGGTGTTTTCTATCGGATAAAATGCCCGTTTTTCTAAGTTGTGCTAAGTGACGAGAAACTTTAGGTTGGCTCTCTTCACTCAAAGCAGTCATTAGCTCACAAACACATGCTTCACCTTCAACAGCAATAATTAATAGACTCTTCAAACGAATATCATCAGCTAGCGCTTTGTAAAAAGTAGTTGGTGTGATTGGCGCTAGTTTTTGCTTTTCTTTTGTTAGCAAAAACATTTTGAGCCGTTCATTTAGCTCTTGTAGTGTTTTTTCAAACGGATTGGCTTCTTTGCGGGAACGAGGTTCAGGAAAATCCCACGCAAGGCAATTGGTGCCATTAACTCGACTATCGCACTCTTTTGCCGCTTTATCACACAGGGTAATAACAAAATCAAAATGGATATTGCTAACTTCATCAAGGTGTTTTGAGCGTAAACCATCGGTACGCAACCCAAAGTGTTCAATAGCTGACAGCGTTCGACTGTCCACATTATTTGGCTCAGTACCAGCGCTGTAAACCTCGTACTCACCTTTACCATGATGTTTTAACAACGCCTCGGCCATGATAGATCTCGCCGAGTTTTCAGTGCACAAAAATAGAACTTTCATAACCACTCGCATAACAAATTTGTTATATAATAAATTTGTTATGCGGAAGGTGCAATAGTAATCGTTGAAAAAGAAATAAATAGGAATATTGTTTGAACGATACTGTCAGTCTTTACTCAATCATTTATTTTCATCACAGTTTAATGAACGCCTTTTTAGAGTTAGTTTTCCATTATTAAATTGATGCTTAGAAACTCTGTTGGGTGGCGTCTTCGGCTTAACCAACCTACCTTTTGACGTAGGTCGAATAAGTGGCGAAGCCATGCGTTCCACAATCACCTTGGCAATGAGAGTCCGCGAAAAATACTAGAATACGAAACACCTGCGGAACGATTTAAGCTGTATGTTGCATAGAATGGTTGAACTCACAGCGCTAAGCGGAACTTCAATCAAAACATAAGAATTATTAAACCTAAATATTTTATTGTAAAAATTCAGTAAAATTTTTTATTCATATTATACTTTTTTATTATTGCTGTAATTTTGGATAACTATGTTAAACAATTATTCTGTGCGTACCCGTTTAGCCGTGCTTGCATTGCTGCCAATTATGATTTTTTTAATTACATCGTTTTTTTCAATAAACACAATGGGAAGGTTAGTAGCAGGGATTGATAGTTTATACGACGACCGTGTCGTACCACTTAAGCAAATTAAGCATGTGTCAGATAATTACGCCGTAAATATTGTTGATTTACTTCACAAGTATCGTGCTGACTCTATTACCAAGTCAGAACTCTTAGCAAATATTAATGATGCTAGAAATACGGCTGATAATGAATGGAAAGCTTACTTGAGCACAAAGCTAACAGTTGAAGAAAAGCGCTTGGTAGATAACGTTGAAAAGAAACTAAAGCCTGTGCTTATGCATTTGAATAATTTAATTGTAAGCATTAATAATGGTGAGTTTTTATCACTACCACAAAATAAATTTGTTTATGAGCTTTACGAACTCTTTGATCCGCTTAGTGCCAGTTACCAGGCTTTAATTGATTTACAACTTAAAGAAGCGAGTGACTTTAGAGTCAAAGCTGATGAAAATTATAAATTAATAAAGTTAATAATGAGTGCCACGATCGCAATATTGATTTTACTATTACTGATTGTTGCCTACTTTATTTACTGCTCGATACAAAATCCATTAATGTCATTACGCGATACCATAACGAATATTGCAACCAATGCCGATTTAACAGCTCGTGCTAAGGTTCAGGGTAAAGACGAAATTGCAGATACCGCATCTAACTTTAATGATATGTTACTTCGGATCCAAGATTTAGTAAAAGATATGGCAGGAGCAACACTAACACTTGCTTCAGCAGCTGAAGAAATGAACTCAATTAGTATTCAAGTAGCCAGTACAGCAACCCAGCAAGAGCAACAATCAGCTATGATTGCAACTGCAATTACCCAAATGAGTAGTGCAATAGAGCAAGTTGCTCAAAACGCTCAAGTAACCTCTGACAAAGCAACAAATGCCGACATAAAGGCAGGTCAAGGACAACAAGCTGTTGCTGATAATATCGAGTCAATAAATACGCTTTCAACTTTGGTTAATACAAATACGCAGCTTATTGCAGACCTAAATACTCAAACCAATGATATAAACCAAGTTGTGATGATGATTCAAGGTGTGGCTGAGCAAACAAACTTGTTAGCTTTAAATGCAGCCATTGAAGCAGCAAGAGCTGGAGACTCTGGTCGTGGATTTGCCGTTGTAGCCGATGAAGTAAGGCAACTTGCCCACAACACTCAAAAAGCAACCGCTAGCATTAATGAAATGATCACAAAACTACAAGGTATGGCTCAGCAAGCAGTTAGTGCTATGAGTAACGCTGAAAGCAGTGCTAAAGAAAGTGTTGACCACGCTAATTTTTCTTCACAGGTGCTCAGCGAAATTAACCAAGAAGTCACCGAAATTGCAGATATGAATACTCAAATATCAACCGCAACTCAGGAGCAAAAAATGGTCGCAAATGAGCTAAGCAGCAATATTAATGAATTTAGTTCTAGTATTACTTCGGTTAGCGAAAGCTCACAACAAAATGCTCAAGCATCGCAAGAACTCGCACAGCTTGCGGCAATGCTACAAGGACAAGTTAATGTATTTAAAGTTTAGGTGCTTTAATTTTGAGGCATATTAGCGCTTATACTTTAAATAAAAACCTTATATGCCATCATTTAAATGATTAAATGATGGCATATTGGTTATTTTAAGCGCGAGTTTGATTAGATAATATACTTATCCAATCATGGGGGTTTGAGAGTATAAACTGATACGAACTGCCATCTTGCGTGAAAACCTCTATCGCATCAGCTGTTATTGGCACAAGGCCTGCGCCCTTGCCTTTACATTCAACCACTTTTAAAATTGTATCGCGGGCAATTGTGTATTGTTCTAACCCCAATTTTTCATTAAAAGGTTCAAAATTTAAGTCGGTTTGCGTGATCCAAAACTTTCCGTCCGCTTTCATAACTCCATTTTGAATGGTTGCCATTGTTGATTTAACGATTGTTCCTTGCATATTTTAATCCCTTCACACATGTCTATAATTTCAAATTGCTCAACTTCCATCTGTTTATTATTACAGCTGACTTGATAGCTCAAAGCAAGTTTATTTGTGCACTAACACCACAAAGAGACCTATTAAATTTAAAAGTTACCCGCATATATTTACCTGCTTTAAACTTTGTGGAATAATCGCCCTCCTCTTAGGGGAGTAGCCCGCTCAGTAATGAGTAAACTTATCAACATAATTGCACCTTAAGTGCATGGTAAGTTTGTAATGTTGTAGCAAGCGTTATCGGCGAGACCTAGGTAGACACTATCCTCATGGCGGGAGATAGCTGTTTGCCTTGGTTTAATATTCCCGCCTGAAGATTATATTAATGGATATTTTTTTAACCTCTACCGTCACTGTTGCCCTTGCCGAAATAGGCGATAAAACTCAACTTCTATCGCTATTACTTGCGGCACGTTTTCATAATAAAATAGCGCTTATTTTAGGTATTCTTGCCGCTACTATAATCAATCATGGTTTATCTGCCTGGTTTGGTGATTGGTTAAGTGGTAATTTTGCTGTTGAATACTTACCTTGGGTAGTCAATATAAGCTTTATTGTTGTTGGCTTATGGCTGCTTATTCCCGATAAAGACGAAGACGTTAGCCACAAGTACGATCGTTATGGGGCATTTTTAGTGGCCTTAATCTTATTTTTTATTGCTGAAATTGGCGACAAAACTCAAATAGCGACTGTATTATTGGGTGCACAATATCAATCCGTTTTGTGGGTAACAATTGGTACAACTCTTGGTATGCTGATCGCAAATATACCCGTTATTTATGCCGGTAAGACGTTACTAAAAAGAATTCCATTAAACACAGTAAGAGCTATTGCCGCCACTGTATTTGTATTACTAGGTGTTTATGGCTTAATAACCATGGTGTGATTAAGTAACCTACAACAAAAAACCGCTTACCTAAAGTAGGTAGGCGGTTCAAGGAAGTATAAGCAGTTATCGTAGAATAAAAACGAGCTTCTTTTATGCTCGGTTAATGCAATAGCACCCTTTTGTGTTGGCAATTAACAAAGATGAGTTAAAACCAGCCTGTAAATTGCTTATCACGGTCTCTACAAACCCGCTACCTTGTGAACAAGCCAACCCTTCTGATAAAGGTCCTGCATAAACAAACTCACCATTTTTATCAATTAACACTGCGGCTGGCGTTGCCGGAACCACTGACTTTAGTTGGCTATTGAGTTTAAATGTTTGAACCTCAACGCCCTGATTTTTCGCAAAGCGCTGTAAGGCTGATAAGTGCGGTTTAGCTTGTATGGTACAGCCACAATTATCTTCAGTGATAATAAGTAGTTGCGCACTATCTTTGTTTTGCCAAACAACGTGTTCTTTAAATTGCGAAAACCAGTTACGGCGCTCAAGCATTTTATTCTCATCAAAAGGCTTTAATTGACCAAGTTGAAAATACACTAAGCCCGACACAACAACCACAAACCACACACCAATCAATGTAAAAGTAAAATAGCGCTTATTAGTTAAATTTTGCAATACTTTGCTCTAATACATCGATACTGACATCAATCATTTGTACCTTAGCGGTAAGTTGATCAACAATTTTTCCGTCTTCATATTGGCGTTGACGCATTTGATCTGTGCTTGTTGCAATCTGCTCAGTATTGCCAGCCTGTTCAGCAACTACTTGCGCAACTGAGTCAGAACTTGTGGATACGGCCTGTATTTGCTCGCTCATGGAAGAGATATTCTCTTTCATGGTGGCACTAATTTTCGTAAGATCTACAACAAACTCAACACACTGATTCATGGATTGTGTTGAAGTACGGCTGTTATCCACTAAATCTGTTAATGTAGATGCTATTTTAGCTGTTGTTTTCTGGCTGTTATTCGCTAAAGAACGAACCTCATCTGCAACTACAGCAAAACCACGACCATGCTCACCGGCTCTAGCAGCTTCAATTGCAGCATTTAACGCTAGCAAATTAGTTTGATCAGCTATACCTGATATCTCATTCAATAAGCTTGTAATTACATCTCCAGCAGCCACTAAATGACTTAATTGCTCTTCGGTATTAGTTAATAACGTGAGCAACTCTTTACTCTTACTGTCTGTTTGTAACACTTCTTGTAAAGCAACATGGGCAGAGTCGGTAATGTTGCTCACTTGCTGCTTTAAAATATTGCTTTCTTGCTCAACCAGTTTAAAACCATGAGCAACTTGTGAACCTGAATTAGCTATATCATCAGTTTGTGTATTTCGGTGCTTAGCACTGTCTGCCAGCTCATCATGGACATTTATTAACTCTTGGGAGTTATTTTTTAATGAATCAGATTGCGTTTGCACCTGCTTAATAACATCCGACAAGTATTCTAGTAGCGTGTTAAAACCTACCACTGCACTGCTATCTGTATCATCTGCTCGCATTGAAAGTTTTATTTGATTTGGGTCTTGCATTATTTGCTCTGTGGTATGACTTAACGACAAACCAGCTTGGCGTTCACGCTTTAATGTCACTGCAATAAAGCCAGCAACAAGCGCTTCAACTATGGCATAGGCAGCGTGAATAAGCACAGTTGAAAAAGCTAAACGATCAGGGTCGAAAACATAAAACCCAGTATTTTGCGTTTGTAAATAGTAAAAAGATAAATGATGAATAGCAACAAACACAATAGCCGTAATAAACACTCGCCATTCAACAAACATTATCAGCATGGCTAGGAAAATAAATATTTCGAAATGGACCTCAATAAGCCCATACGCTTGCTGAATATGCAAAAATGAAAACATCATGATTGCAGCAGCAACAACATGAGGTGTAACTTTACTTTCGGGTTGGGTTTTTAATAACCAAATAGGAAGCAAGCACAAGGGCAAGCCGACCAGAAACGCCTCTGTTAGTGTATCGAAATAAAGGCCGATACCAACAGATTCGACAAACAAAAAACAGAATATGATTGTAAACAATCGACTCACACTAGACATAAAAACCTTAATTAATTTTGTAATAAATTAAACACGCTAGTTGTTAGTATAGCCCTTAACAACTGGCAATTTTTTATTTTAAATCAAGCCGAACATTATCAATTAGGTTGATTTAAAATTTTTTAGTGCGCTACTTAACAATTGATAGTATTTGTTTAAAAGTAGACGTCCCTGCTTTTTTTGTCCATTGGAATATTATTGTTTCAGCACATGATATTACTGCTCCTGCTTGACGAAGCTGCTCAACTGCAATGGCTTTGTGCTCTGCATTTCTTGAGGCTATTGCATCTGTAGCAACAGTCACTGCATAACCATGTTGTAGTAAATCTAAACAAGTTTGTAATACACAAACATGCGCCTCTGTACCAGTAACTACTACATGAGGGCGCTGCAATAGCGAAATAGTATCTAAGAACCCCTCTTCGGCGCAGGCACTAAAGCTTATTTTTTCAATATACTGCGCGCTAGGTAAAGCTTGCTTTATTTTCTCATCACTTTCACCTAGCCCTTTTTTATAATGCTCTGTAATTATTGAAGGAATTTGATGAATAGCACTTGCATTTGCAAGTTGTAAAGCACACTCTAGAGTCGTATTAAATGAAGCGATGGCCGGAGCCAGTTTGCTTTGCAAATCGATGACTAAAAGCACGCTGTGCTCTGAGTTAATATTTTCTCTAAAATTCATATGGAGTCCTTTGACTTTTGCTAAACTGACTTTTAACACCCACAAAAAAGCAACAATTAATTCACACCTATGGTGCTTTTTGTAATTTTTAAATTAAACTCATGCTATATTACACCAATACTAAATACCAACCTTGTCGGCCAAAAAGGGTAAGTGCTTTTGAGTAAGTTTTTCTTCGTTGTTTACATATTTTTATTAGTTTGGATGCAACAGAGCTTTGCTTCACAAACTTACTCTGAACAACTACAACGTATTTCTATCAATGAACAACTTTCGCAAAGCTTTGTAGTAAAATCTGTACAAGATGATATTGGTTATGTGTGGGTAGCCACTACACAAGGCCTGTTTCGGTTCGACGGTTACCAGGTTACCCTTTACGAAAGCCCTACAGGTTTAAAAAATAATTATATAGTTAATATCTACAAAGCTAATAACGGTAAATTATTAGTTAGCACACAGCTCGCTGGAAGTTATTTAATTGACCCAAACACATTAAATGCTGAACAAATATATTCAGGTCATTTGAATCAAAATGAAGAAAAATACTCTCCGGTTGTTGCAGTTGCTGAGCAACTTACACATTTTTATTTTTCTATTGATGCGCACGTATATCGGTTTGATAAAAAAACAAAAAAGTTATCTCTTGTCATATCTTTGCCCAATGAAAATATGTTTATCCGTGCGTTGTCACTTTACCAAAACACCTTATATATTGGTTCCGATCAGGGCCTATACACTTATAACTCTGAAAGTAGCGAACGCCAACAAATAAAACTTAACGACACGAAAAAAGTTACTAATGATGGTAACAACGTAAAATTTCTATCTATAGACGAGAAACTTGGATTGTTCGTTGGTACGGTTGAAGGAATGTATCGGATTGCTTTTGATGAAAATAAACATATAGATCCTACAGCATTATCAACACTTATTAGTGATTATAATATTTGGGATTATGTAAACACACCCTATGGCGAATTTATTGCTACAGAAAGTGGTTTATTTGAGTTTGACAGAGCAACCTCAGAGCTCACTCATATTTTAAATTTTAAAGATAGTAGCTACAACATTACTGAAAACACAATCAACGATATTATGTTTGATGAATCTGGTTTGTTGTGGCTTGGTTCAAGAACTCATGGTGTATTAACATGGGCCGCACAAACAAAGAAATTCAAAAAAATCACCCTACCTGAAAATAATATTGTAAATGTTATATATCAAGATACACCGCAACTGCTCTGGATAGGCACTGACGACGGGCTTGTTCGTTATAACTCAAAAACAAAAACGAGTGATTTATTTTTACAATCTAAAGATAAGAAAGCAGCTTATGGTTTATCTGCTATCGGAGATATTTACTCTGCCAAAAGTATAGGCAACAACTACCTTTGGTTAGTGACTTTTTTTGGGCTTGAGCTTTTTAACAAAGAAACAGGCGCATTTGAACAAAACAAATTTATTACCGAGCATAATCTAAACACTGACTATTTATTTGGCCTTGCACAGGTAGCACCCAATACATTTGCTTATATTAATAATGATAACTTCTATATTTTTGACGGTTACTCTGGTGAAAATAGAGTTATAAAAGGTCTAAAAGAGCAAATATCTCCTTTACAGGCATACGCATTTCATACCCCTTCAAAAGCTTACCCCGATGAATTGCTATTAAGTACATCTGACTCGCTTTATCGATATAATGAAGCAACGGGCACTTTAACTACTATTTTTAAATCTAAAACAGCAAAAAATAATCTTTTTCATACCGTAGAAAACTATTACTTAGATTCAAAACGTGAATTACTTTGGTTAGCAACCACACAAGAGGGCTTAATTGCCGTTAACACTAAAACTTACGAGCAAGTTCATACTTTTGATAAAAACAATTCATTAAACACTAACTCTATTTTCGAACTTATTGCTGATGATAATGATTTTTTATGGGTTAGTTCCGATAATGGGCTATATCGACTTAATTTAAATACGTTAAACATAACCACCTATACAATAAAAGACGGTTTAAGCAACAACCACTTTACTGCAATTGCTGCACTAAAATTACAAAATAATGAGCTCGTGTTCGGTAATCGTAGCGGTGTACTGCAGTTTGACCCTTATCAATTTAAAAGTGGCCAAAAAAACACCCAAAGTAAATTAGCGATCACAAATATTAATTTGTTTTCAGAGACGCTCAACTACTCGCCTGAAAAATACCGTAATGAACCGTTAAAACTAAATCATGATGATATGGGGTTGACGGTTAGATTTTCTAATTTTGATTATAACAATATAGGTAAAACCTACTACAAAGTAGAGCTGAATGGTCCGTCATCTTTAAGTTATAACGACTTAAAATCTAATCAGGTGTTTTTTACTAAATTACAACCAGGTGATTATGAGCTATCAGTGTCCACACAACAACGAAATGGGGTTATTACCAGCGAGCCCGTAGTGCTTAAGTTTAGTGTTGCATATGCTCCTTGGCAGTCTCCTATTGCCTACGCATGCTATTTCCTCGCAGTGACCATAATTCTGTTTTTATTTTTTTGGCAATACCGTAGCCGTAAAATGGCGATTGAACGCGCCCACCGTGCAGCTATTCACTCTAAAGCTCAAACTGAATTAGCATTAAAGAGTAACAAGAGTGGCGTTTGGAACTACAGTTTTATAGACAATACTGTTAATACAGCCAGAGGAACTGAATTAGGTTACGAGAATATATCGAAACGTATTGATATAAGCAGACTTTTTAATATTATGCATCCTGATGAGCGCCGCAGAATACAAAGTAAGTGGGATGCATTTATAAAACAAACTCAACCACAAGACTGGCAAGCGACTTACCGATTACGGCACAAAGATGGTCATTGGTTATGGTTTCATGACCTTGGGCAAATTATTTATAATCAAGACAGCAAAAAGCCTGAATATGTATCTGGTATTTTTACTAATATTACCGAGCAGTTAGCAAACGAACAGCAAGCTAAAATACTTGGCGAAGCTTTTAGCCAGATCAATGACTTTTTACTTATTCTAGATGAAAACCTTGTACCTTTCTCAGCTAATAATAGCTTTATGGAGGTATTCTCTGATGATGGTGAAGAGGGAGCTGTTACTACTGAGCTATTTATAAAAGCGATTGGTCAAACTAAATGCAAAGAATTTGCAACCACGTTAAAGGCACTGCAACCCAAAGAAAATTGGCGAACAAATGCCTATGTTAATACTACAAAAGCACAGCAACACCCTATTCATATAAGTGCCACTGCAGTCGCTAATGAAGAAGGTAAAGTTGGTTATTATGTAATTGTAATTACAGACTTAACCGAGCAAAAACGTGCTGAAAATGAGTTACGTTATTTGGCCAACTATGATGCGTTAACCGGGCTACCTAATCGTAGCTTAATGAATCAAAAAATTGAAAATGCCATCACAAAGGCCGCTAAAAACGACTTGCAATGTGCGGTTATATTTATAGATTTAGATAAATTCAAACCTGTGAATGATTCGTTTGGGCATGCAGTAGGCGACAAGTTACTGTGTAACATTACTGAACGAGTTGCCTTATACCTAGGTGACCACGCGACTTTTGGACGCCAAAGTGGTGATGAGTTTTTAGTCTTAATCGAGAACATTACTTCTATGTCTTCTCTGCAACACACGCTTAACGAAATGAGTAATGAGCTCGCAAGCAAAGTTATTATTGAAGACTTTTCTATTAATATATCTGCCAGTATTGGTATTGCCTTATATCCCCATGATGCATGCTCAACTGATGCTTTGATCCGCAATGCAGATATCGCTATGATGCATGCAAAACAAGCAGGTCGAAATGGATTTCAGTTTTTTAATGAAAAAATGAATGAGCAAATTAAACAAAAACTTATTCTTGAAAATGACTTAAAAGATGCCGCAAAAGATAACCAATTATTTAATCATTACCAACCCGTGGTTAATACAAAAGATAAAACAATAAGTGGCGTTGAGTTATTGATGCGTTGGGAAAACCAAGGAAAACTTATCTCTCCGGCTTTATTTATACCGGTGGCAGAAGAAACTGGCCTAATTGATATGCTTACTGAGCAAGCATTGCAACGTGCAATCACAGAGCTTGCGCCTATCCTTAGCGTAAACCCACTGTTTTATATTTCGTTAAATGTATCACCAAAACATATTTTAAAGGCCAATATAACCGAGCGACTGAGCGCTATACTTGAGAAAGCCAGTATTAAACCACAGCAAATACGCCTAGAAATCACAGAAAACACGCTGTTAGAAGATAAGTACAAAGCAGCAAAACAACTTAAAAGCCTTCAAGCTGCAGGGTTTAAACTATTTCTTGATGATTTTGGTACTGGCTATTCATCACTCACTTATTTGAGCCAATTTCCAATTAATGTAATAAAAATTGACCAAAGCTTTGTTAACAGTATTGGCACAGACAAAGGTGACGAGTCGATTATTAAAACTATTTACTCGCTTGCTGAAAACTTAGAGTTATATTGTATTGCTGAAGGGGTAGAGACGCGGGAGCAACTAGACTTTTTAACAAACATAGGTTGCTATAAACTTCAGGGTTACTATTTTGCTCGCCCTATGAGTGCCAGCGATTTAATGAGCCCTGCATGCTTTGAGAAGATTATTGATTTAATCTAAACCTAAAAGCGACTTAACCAAGTCGCTTTTAGGTTAAACTTTTTAATGGATGTGCTTGCATTCATAGCTTTCGATTTGTAGCACACTGTTACGAACATTAAATTTATCTGCAAGTAGTTTGATTACTTTTAAACGACATTCTTCATCATGCTTTTCTATAGTGCAATGTTGCTTTAACACTACGTGAGCACCTACTATCACTTTTTTATTTTTACGAACAACGGTAACGTTATGCACATTTGCAACATGCTCCATACTGGTTATTTCTGTTTCGATATCTTGGACTTCTGGCAACTTTGCTTTATTTGAGCGTAGCCCTTTAATGCAACTAATTATCACCTTAATTCCCGTAAACAGTACAAATGATGCAATTAACATACTCGATAAAATATCAATCACATTCCAGCCTGTAATATAAATAAGAACACCGGCAACAAAAGTGGAAACAGTCGAGATTAAATCAAAAAACGAATGTAAAAATACCGCATACACATTAATACTGGCTTTACGACCTTTATATAATACCCACGCTGCCGCACCATGAAATAAAAAACCGATAGCTGCAATCACCGACATTAAATAACTATTTATGATCAGCTCATGTCCACCTTTGTGGTCCAAAAAGCGCTCAGCTCCCTCAAATAAAATAAGTAAACTGATAGTAAGATATAAAATGCCGTTGATCAGACCGCCGATTAATTCAGCTTTTTGATGGCCGTCGTTATAAGTTTTAGCCAAATGAATAGCAAAGCTTGAGGCAATAAGTGCTATAAATAGTGAGCTGTTATGAACAAATAAGTGACCGGCATCAGCAAGAACAGCCAGTGAATTAGCATAATAAGCACCTATAAGCTGAATCACCATAAACGAACAGGTAATTGCAAGTGCAATTAATAGACGGCGACGGGAGGCGTGATGTGTAGTTATTTCTGTCATGAAATATAAAAGGCCTTTACTGAAAACAAAGTAAGCTAATGAAATAAAGCAAATTAGAAAGTGCGAAATGATATACAGTCACAATTGTAATACGAAGACCAATTAAACGCACTAAAAACTTAGTAAAATGCAAAGAACTGTACTAAATATAAAGAGACATATATTATTAATAATTAAAAGATTTGGCGAGTTCTGCCTGTATAATTGCGGAGAAATCAGTGAGTCATGACTCAGACAAAACAATTTGGCAGGTTTTTAATCTTATTAATTTAGCCGTGATTGTTTATGATGATAAAAACCAAAACTACACATTAAATCAGCATGCCAAAACGTTACTCAAAATAGAGGATGAAAGTGCTGTTAAAAAAGGTGCTTTTAGCAATGTTGTGCTGCGCGACTTTAGTAATGATGAAGTTGTCAGTATTGAGCAATTATTTTCTTCTAATATAACAACCGTTTTATTAGATTCTGAATCCACTTTACAACTGTTAAATATTGATCATTCTATAATTGATGGCTCTATATCTATGCTCACTTTAGAGCAAAATCATACACTCACAGAGCAATACAACTTTGATCATATTATCTCTAAAATCTCTACCAAACTTATTGATATACAAAACGATAATATAGACCAACAAATTAACTTTGCCCTCAAAGCCATTGGCACCGTATTAAAGGCTGACCGTAGTTATTTATTTGAATTTAACACTGACAATGAAACTATCACTAATACTCACGAATGGGTTAATAAGGGTATTGTTGCTTGCAAAGACAGACTGCAAAACATACCAAAGGTTGAACTCCCCTATTTTTTTGAAGTGATGAATGAGAACCATCTATTTCAAGTAAATGATATTGAGCTATTACCTACTAAAGCTGACGCTGAAAAAGCAGAGTTTAAAGAGCAAAGCATTCAGTCGGTTTTATGCATAGGCCTTCGTTTCGATGAGGAACTGGTAGGCTTCATCGGCTGTGATTGCGTTAAAACTAAGCGCAATTGGAGCAAAATTGATTTGATTAGAATAAAGCTCGTAGGTGAAATCATCAATAATGCCCTCAAGAATATTAACTATAAAAAAAAGCTGCAGTTAACCCAACAGCAATTAATTAACGCCAACACTAAGCTCAATAAATTAGCGAATACCGATGCACTTACTGATATTGCAAACCGTCGCTTTTTCGATAGCACTCTCAACAGTGAAATTAAGCGTTGTGCAAGACATAATCAGCCTATTAGTTTGATTATGTGTGACATCGATTTCTTTAAACGCTATAACGATAACTATGGTCACCAAAAAGGTGATGACACATTAAAACAAGTGGCGCGCGCTTTAAAAAGCGTATGTAAACGTGAGGGTGATATAGTAGCTCGGTATGGAGGCGAAGAATTTACAATTATTTTGCCGGCCTCTAATAAAGAACAATGCCAAAAGTTTACTGTACTGATACAGCAAAAAATTAAAGCGTTAAATATTCCCCATGAATTTTCTTCTGTTACTCCTCATATCACAATGAGCTTTGGGTATTTTACCACTTACCCAAACGCTAATACTAATATGCAAACGATAATAAAAAATGCCGACATTGCTTTATACAAAGCTAAAAAAGCAGGCAGAGATCAAATATGTTCTTTTGAATAACGTATATATTAATTTTTAAAAACAAGTTATCGCTTCTATTCCCTGCAACCTTTGATATTTTCTTATCCTAACTAATAATTAAAACAAGTCCCGAATCAAAGCAAAAAGTTGCTCGCACAGTTTGAGCACACTTGGTAGCATAAGTGTATTGTCAAAGGAAGGAAGTTAACATGAGCAATAGCCAACATACATTAGTGGTAGAGGGTGGTGCCATGCGCGGTATTTTTGCAGCTGGCGTGCTAGATGAGTTTTTAGCACAACAATATCAACCTTTTACCAGCTATTTTGGTGTATCTGCTGGAGCAACGAACGTCGCGGCTTATCTATGTAAGCAAGCAACTCGAAACTACAAAGTGATTACTGATTATTCCTGTAGGCCTGAATTTATTAACCTTTCCCGATTTGTTAAAGGCGGCCATTTGTTTGATTTGGACTGGCTTTGGCAAGAGACCATACGTGAAATTCCTTTAAATACCGACGAATTCTCTCAATCCCCTCACGACTTTTATATTGTTGCAACGGCAATCGAGTCTGGGCAAGCTCATTATTTACAAGCAACAGGCAGCGAAATGGTAGAGCAATTAAAAGCCTCTTGCGCTATACCCATAGCTTATCGGGATTATCCAAAAATAAATGGCATGGCCATGACCGATGGTGGCGTTGCCGACTCTATTCCGGTAAAAAAAGCTTATGAAATGGGGGCATCAGAAATAACGGTTATCCTTTCTCAACCTTTAGGCTATCGTAAAAAAGATAACAAAGTACCGTGGTTAACTAAACAACTCTATAAAGATACTCCTGCACTTGCACAGGCCACTATTCAGCGTTCTAAAAACTATAATGACAGTATTGATTTTTTGCATAATGCTCCACCTGATTGTAAAGTAAATATTATCGCACCTCCAATGGGGTTTAAAGTCGGTCGCACCACTAAAAATCGGGCTATACTCAATTCAGGCTATCAAATGGGCATAAGTGAAGCTAAAACCTACTTGAATAACTCTCGATTTGCTAAGGAATGATCATAAGCTATAAAATCAACCTATAAGAAGTATACATTGATATAACCTTTGAATTTACAGCTTACTCCAGCTATTAATTTTTAAACCAACGGGGTAATGTAATAAAGAACGATGTGTTCGCCATCGTATTGCAAAAAACAGATTAAATTTAGGCGTGTTTTTTGCATTAAATTTTGTGTACACACCAAATAAATTAAGGGTTTTTGTGAATTTTCTTCGATGCTTTCATAATATAGTCTCAGATCAGCAGCTAAGCTTTGATCAAAAAATTGCAGACTTACTTGCTTTTGGGCTCGATGTTTTTCAACTCGACTTAGCTATTATCAGCCGTGTAAAAAATGATTCTTACATTGTTTTACATGCCATCACCCCTGACAATTCTCTTGCTATTGGCACTGAGTTTGAGTTAAACGGCACCTATTGCACGCATACCTTGTCGGCCAACTCTGCACTCGCATTTCATAATGCGTCGCAAAGTAGTATTGCAAATCATCCATGCTACATTAACTTCCAATTAGAAGCGTACATTGGTGCGCCTATACGAATAGGCACAGACGTGTTTGGTACCGTTAACTTTTCATCAGCTCAAGAATGCGCTCCTTTTAGCGATGAAGCCTATGATTATATTGAATTATTAGCGCAGTGGTTAGGCTCGGAATTTGCGCGCAATCAGGATAAAGCCAATCTCACTAAAAATAGTGACACTTTATTAAAGCTTGAAAGCGTGGCAAATATAGGTACATGGGAAGTCGACTTAATAGAAAATACTATTTTTTGGAGCCAACAAACTCGGCGCATTCATCAAGCCGAAGAAGGCTTTACTCCTGATATGAATACCGCTATCGAGTTTTATAAAGCAGGAAAAAGCCGCAATAGTATTAATAAAGCGGTAGAAAATGCGGTATCTAAGGGTGAAAAATGGCATTTAGAGCTGGAAATAATTACCGCTAAACAACAAAACATTTGGGTTTCTACCTTTGGTGAGGCCGAGTTTAACAACGGCCAATGTGTGCGGTTATTTGGTACTTTTCAAGATATAACTGAAGCCGTAAAGTTACGCGAAGAGTTAAAACAAAAAAAAGCGCTCGCTGAACAATTACTCAAAGATAGAAGTATGCTGTTTGCAAAAATCAGTCATGAGCTACGCACTCCGCTAAATGGCATTACGGGTATGTTAGCGACACTCATAGATGAACACGATTATGACAAGCGGGCGGAAAAAATTAAAGTCGCCCTTCGAAGTGCTGATATTTTATTGAATATTATTAATGAAGTACTCGATTTTTCAAAAATAAATCATGGTGAATTAAAACTGGAGCCTCATCACTCCCTACTTAAAACGGTATTTACCGATTTGGTTTCTTTGTATTCGGTATTGTTTAGCAATAAAAACATTGAACTACGAGCCACTAACCTCATTCCTAATGATGTTTGGGTATACTGCGACACTTCTCGATTAAGCCAAATTATCTCTAATTTACTGAGTAACGCATTAAAATTTACAGAGCATGGTTCTGTTTCTCTCGATTCACAGTTAGCATTAAATACAAAGCGCCCTTTACTTACAATTAAAATAACCGACACGGGTCGCGGCATGAGTAAAGCATATTTAAACTCATTATTTAAGCCCTTTACCCAAGAGGTTGATGCTAACAACAATAAAGGTGGCACCGGGTTAGGCTTAGCCATAGTTAAAGAGCTCGTTGGTTTTATGAATGGTAAAATTGAGGTAACCAGTGAGGTTAACGTGGGCACGTGTTTTACCTTAACTATCCCAATTGAGCTTGGTAAACAACAAACACAAAAACCTAGCCTTAAATTTATTAATAACCATAGTAATCAGCTCTCGGTTTTGGTGGTTGATGATAACGAAATAAATCGCCTGGTATTAGAATCTGCACTGGATAAATTTAATATAAAATCAGACTTTGCTATTGACGGCCAAGATGCCCTGTTAAAATGCAAACAAAAGCATTTTGACCTTATTTTTATGGATTGCATTATGCCTATCATGGATGGTTTTGAAGCCACCAAGCAACTAAAGGCACAAGGTATCTGTGACTCGCAAGAAACTTATATTGTGGCGTTAACTGCTAATGCATCCTCACAAGATAAACTAAACTGTAAGCAAGCAGGCATGGATATGTTTATAGCCAAACCGTTTAAACTGCCAGCGATAGAAGAAGCAATTACAAATACACTAAAAAGACTGGGCGTAGCCACATTATAACAACGAGTGTCGCCCAGATTAACTAGCACTAAAAACACAAAGGATCATTATGACAAATAAAATCATTGGTATTGTACTTATTGTTATTGGCGTAGCACTTGGTATGTGGGGTTATGATGTTTACGATTCTGCAGCTTCACAAGTTACTCGTGCATTCAATGGCGAAACCCCAGCAGAAGCATGGCTTGGCTTTATTGGTGGCGCAGTTTGTATTTTAGTAGGCCTTACCCGACTTAAATAGCACACAAAAAAGCCGCCTTTGGAGAGGGCGGCTTGGGTGAACAAACAGCTATGGGTGAGAGCTGTTTTATCAAGAGGCTTACGCTAAAACACTATTAAGCAGCATTTTGCTCTGCATCGGGTGTTTGGCGAATTAAATAGTCAAAAGCTCCTAAGCTAGCAGTTGCTCCGGCGCCCATAGCAATAATAATTTGCTTAAATGGCGTATTGGTCGCATCGCCCGCACCGTATATACCCGGTAACGACGTTGCACCTTTTGCATCAATGAGTATTTCACCAAATTGACTAAGCTCAAGGTCACTCTCTTTTAACCATTCGGTGTTTGGTATCAAACCAATTTGTACAAATATACCGGCTAAAGCTAGCTCCTTACTTTCTCCAGAAACACGATCGGTATAATTCAGGCCTATAACTTTGTTACCATCACCGAGTACTTCAGTAGTTTGTGCATTTTTAATAATAGTAATGTTTTTTAAGCTATTAGCTTTACGAATAAGCACTTCGTCAGCACGTAACGTATCGGCAAATTCAAGCACCGTTACATGCTCAACAATGTTGGCTAAATCAATAGCCGCTTCAATACCTGAGTTACCGCCACCTATTACAGCAACAGGTTTGCCTTTAAATAATGGTCCATCGCAATGCGGGCAGTATGCAACGCCATGGCCTTTATATTGCTGCTCGCCAGGTACGTTCATTTCACGCCAGCGTGCACCGGTTGCTAGCACAAGTGATTTAGCTTGTAATACAGCGCCATTTTCTAAAGTAATATCATAGCCATTACTGCCTTTTTGCAGATTTGCAGCGCGTTGGTTGTGCATTACATCAACATCATATTCTTTAACGTGCTCTTCAAGCTGAGCCACCATTTTTGGCCCTTCGGTTGCTTTTACCGAAATAAAGTTTTCAATGGCCAATGTGTCAGCTACTTGGCCACCAAATCGATCGGCAACCACCCCCGTATTTAGCCCTTTACGTGCAGAATAAATAGCTGCCGAAGCACCTGCTGGCCCACCACCGACGACAAGAACATCAAACACTGATTTTTCATTCAATGCTTTGGCTTGGCGCTGTGCACCTTTGCTATCAACTTTATTTAAAATATCGGTTAGGCTCATTGCCCCTTGGCTAAAAGGTTCTCCGTTTAAGTACACAGCGGGTACAGCCAATATATTTCGTTGCTCTACTTCATCTTGAAACAGAGCACCATCAATCATGGTGGCTTTGATATTGCTATTTGTAGCAGCCATTGTATTGAGCGCTTGAACCACTTGCGGGCAGGTTTGGCAGCTCAAACTAATATACACTTCAAAATTGAGTGTTTGCTCAAGTGTTTGTATTTGTTCAATGTCATCTTTGCTTGCTTTACTAGGGTGACCACCCGTATGTAATAGCGCTAACACTAAACTAGTAAATTCATGACCCATAGGTACCCCTGCAAAGGTAATATGGGTGTTTTTTTGTGGCGAATGCACCACCATTGAAGGTCTGCGTGCCGAAGTATCTGGATTGTTACTCACACTAAACTTATCGCTTAGTGATGCTAAATCATTCGCTAAACTTTCTACTTCTGTTGATTTTTTGCTGTCATCCAAGGCGATAAGCAGCTCAACAGGCTGAGTCAGCGATTCAAAATGGCTTTTTAATTGGTTCTTTATGTTGTTGTCTAACATGGCTTAGCCCCTTAAGGAAAAATAAAACAGCAGAACCCCCATGCCATCAGTGCATGTGCGAATTTTAGAAAAGAGTGATGGCGCGGGAGAGTGCCCAGTGAGCCAAGTAGGCTCACTGGTATTAGAGTTATGTACTACTCTAAGTTTAGTGAAGGTAAGGTTTAAATCTTACCAACTAGGTCTAGTGAAGGTGCTAATGTGTCTTCACCTGGCTGCCAAGATGCAGGACATACTTCACCGTCATGAGTGGCAATGTATTGTGCGGCTTGTACTTTACGAACAAGTTCTTTAGCACTTCGACCAATACCTAAATCATGCGTTTCAACAACTTTGATTTCACCCTCTGGGTTCATTACAAATGTACCGCGAAGTGCTAAACCATCATCTTCAATCATTACACCAAAGTTACGTGTAATGCGTCCTGTTGGGTCGCCAATCATTGGGTAAGTAATTTTACCGATAGTGTCTGACGTGTCATGCCAAGCTTTGTGCGTAAAGTGCGTATCTGTTGATACCGAGTAAACCTCTACGCCCATTTCTTGTAGCTGTGCATAATGATCTGCAAGGTCACCTAATTCAGTTGGGCATACAAATGTGAAATCTGCTGGGTAAAAGAAAAAGATAGACCACTTACCTAATACGTCTTTTTCAGTGAGTTCTACAAAGTCACCATTGTGGTAAGCTGTTGCATTGAAAGGTTGTAATTTTGTGTTAATCAATGAAGTGCTCATAGTATTCCTCATTTATGTTTAGTGTATTTAAAAAAGTTAACGCCTTGTGCGTTGGCTTGATTAATACAATAAGGCCATTGAGAAATTAAATAAAATTGATTGTTTAGATTGAAATAATCGCTTTTTAAGATTACTCAAGCTAATAAGCCACAATAATTGAATGCAAGCTATCTTAAAATTAAAAATACTAGTTACACTGAGCACTAAAGGTAGCCATCAGAAAATGAGATTTTCAAATTCATTTTCAGGTAAAGCTTTGCTAAACAAAAATCCTTGCCCTTCTTCACACTCAAGCGAAATAAGTGTATCGAGCTGTGCTTGAGTTTCAATGCCTTCACCAACAATCTTTAAATTAAGTGAGTGTGCTAAATGGGTGATTGCTTTCACAATATCTAGGCTTTGCTTATCATCAACCATATCTTTAACAAATGACTGGTCAATCTTTAATACATCAACAGGAAATAACTTTAAATACGATAAACTCGAATAGCCCGTTCCAAAGTCATCTATCGCTATGCTCAAACCAAGGTTTGAAAGCCCGTTTAATATCCTACTTGTTTCATCAAAATCACTCATTAAAGCGCTTTCTGTCACTTCTAATTCAAGATAACCACTAGGAAGCTCAGTATCCTCAAGTACTTGTGCTACGCTTTCTATAAATTTAGGATCTGTAAATTGTTTAGCAGCAACATTAACAGCAACTTTAATTGGATGGCCTTTATCTAGCCAGCGTTTAGCCGCTCTGCAGCTTTGTTTTAAAACGCTATGACCCAACTTATTAATTAAACCAGTCTCTTCAGCTAATGGAATAAAGTGTAACGGCGATATAAAACCGTCTTCCTCATCTCTTAACCTCACTAACGCCTCAGCACCTATGATTAATTTATTTTTTAAACTAAGCTTGGGCTGAAAGTGAACTTCCAACGTGTCTTTTTCAAGTGCATTTCTCAAAAGCTTATCTATATTTTGACGTTGATGAAACTCATGTTCTAAGTCATCTGAAAAATAACAAAATCTATCTCTACCATGCTCTTTGGCTTTATACATTGCTGCATCAGCATGCGACATCATTAATTCGGCAGAATCAGAATCCGTTGGATTAATACTAATTCCCACGCTTATAGTTAAATTAAACTCTCTTCCATCAACACGAAAAGGTTGATGCATTGCATACAAAATATCAGATGCAACAGCATCAACATGACACGGCGATTTAATACCTGGGAGCAACAATACAAATTCATCCCCGCCAACACGGGCCAAGGTCGTATTTAAATCAACAATAGATTCAAGTCGTTTAGCAACCAGTTTTATGATTTGGTCGCCAATATGGTGTCCCTCTGTATCATTTAAATATTTAAAATGATCAATATCAATTAACATTAACGCCACTAAAAAACCATTACGCACAGATACCTGACAAGCATGCGCAACGCGATCATGTAATAAAATTCGATTGGGTAAATCGGTTAATTGGTCATGGTTTGCTAAATGGCTCATCTTAACAGCCATCGCAATCGACTCGCTCACATCATGAAAAACTATAATCGCGCCAATAATATTCCCCTTTTCATCTCTGATGGGGGAAGCAGAATCCTCAACCCGATGAATTCTGCCATTTAAGCTCGTTAATTGGCAATTAAGCGCCATAGCTACTCTTCGCTGCTCTTTTAAAGCAATAGAAATTGGATTAAGGCTTTTGTGCTTTGTGGTTGCATCCCGTAGTTGCATAACCTCTGAAATATGATTACCAACTGCTTCATGCATTACCCAACCGGTCATCATTTCTGCAATCGGGTTCATAAACGTTATTTTTTCGTCTTTGTCTGTTGCTATAACTGCGTCGCCAATCGAGTTGAGCGTTACGCGCAATCTTTCTGATTCAATAGCAAGTAAACGCTGTGAATGTTTTAGTTGTTGCTCTTGTGTTTTTAGTTTTAGATGATTGCCAACGCGCAAGCGGCATACCTTAAGATCAACGGGCTTTTGTATATAGTCAATCCCACCCAACTCTAAAGACAAATGCTCAAACTTACTCTCATTATGGGAGGTAATAAATATTACTGTTACACCACTAGTTTTGGGATCGTTTTTTAAGCGTTTACACACTTCTAACCCGCTAATATCAGGTAATTCAATATCTAATAAAATAATTTCTGGTAAGAACTGCTGTGCTTTTTCAATGGCGCCAAAACCAGTATCGCTACATATAACTTCTGCAATATCTGATAAAGCTCCCTCTAAAATCATTAAACTAGTGGGTTCATCATCAACAATAAGTACTCGTTGCGCAAAGCTTTGATCTACAGTGGTTAACACAATCACTTCCCATAAAAAATTAAACAAATGCACATAAAGCCTAGCTTAGTTAACCCAAACCTCCACCAATTACCTAAAATATATACTTAAGTATTATATTATTAGCGTCAATCAAAAAGGGTTTGTAGAGTTCTAAATTTGAGATAAATAAATACAAAACAAAACTCTTTATTAAAAGTAAAACTTGATCAATTACCTATAGCTCTCTAAGTTTAGGGTAGCTAAATAATGGCTGGTCTTTAATTGGAGTAGTGGATGCCAATAAATCTTAAGAAAAGGATAATTCGTCAGGTAAGTAATTACACCCTTTTATTCCCAATTTCTTTATCCGCCATAATGACCTTAATTGTTGTAGCCATTATTATTAATGAAGCAAGTTTATCGCGCTCAGTACTTAGCTTTGTAGAGCATGAAATCATAGACAAAAACCAATCTATTAATTCACAAACGCAAGAGGTTATTGAAAACTACCGTCGAGATATTCGTTTTTTACACGCAACCCCTCCAATCAAAGGTTTAGCTAGGGCATCAAATAACAAAGGAGTAGACCCACTAGAAAACACCACCTATGCTCAATGGAAAACTAGGCTTGAAATTATATTTGCAGCGTTTTTAAAAAATAACCCCGATTACGAGCAGCTAAGAATCATCAGTACCAACAAAAAAGGACAAGAACTGGTAAGGGTTGATCGCGTTCAGGGTGCAGTAGAGGTTATAGATTTAAATAGGCTCCAAAATAAAGGAGCGCAAGAGTACTTTACGGCCAGTAGTAACCTCTCTGATGGCGAAATATATATGTCTGAAATTTCGTTGAATAGAGAGTACGGTAAAATAGAGTTTCCTTATCGCCCGATGTTGAGGCTGTCTATGCCAATTTTTGATGAAAATCAAAATAGATTTGGCTTTATCATAATTAACGTGAATGCTAACAACTTATTAACCCTTTTAAAAAACAGTATTAATACACCATTTCAACTCGCTTTAACTGACAGTAACGGCTATTTTTTATCACACCCAAATAAAGATTTCACCTTTGGTAAAGACCTAAATAGTGATATTAGCATCAATAATAATTACACTTTTAACCCCGTTGCTAATAGCTCATTGTCGCTTATAAAACCAAAAAGCAATGCGCAAACAAGTTATTACACCGCAAGAAAAAAAATCACTTTAGCGCTGGGTGAAAAACAAAACTTTTTATCTAGCCACGTTTTAGCGCCTGTTGAGTATATAAAAAATATTGAAATGGAACGTAGAACAAAGCTCTACGCCTTTTTACTTATTTTGGTTATTGTATTAACTATCATTCTCGCATTTTTCAATCGTAGTCTTCGCAAAAGCCAAGAGCTTGCAAATGCGCGCGCACAATCTGAGGCGATTATAACCGGATCATCTGATGCGGTAATTGGCATTACCAATAACGGTATTGTCTCTAGTTGGAATAACGCCGCAACTCTGATGTTTAAACTTGGAGAATTAGAAGCTATTGGAAAATCAATTAATGATTTAAAAATAATAGATCAGCTAAATTTTAACGAGATAATTGAAAAGTTCACTGGTGGTACTCGTCAATTTAAGCAAGACGCTAGTATCAGTAACGGCTCTACTAAACGCTACTTTTCACTCTCTTTATCAGCCATTATCGATCAATTTGGAATGTTTATTGGTATAGCAATAATAGCCAGAGATGTAACCAAAGAGCGCACCATTGAGAATGAAATAATAAAAGTAAATCATGAGCTTGAAAATAAAGTAGCTATTCGCACTAAAGAGCTCAAACAAGCCAGTGAAGTAAAAAGCGCGTTTATTTCTAATATAAGCCATGAAATGCGTACTCCACTTAATGGCATAGTGGGTACTTTAAACTTAATAAAAAAAGAGCCATTAAGTGAAACACAAAAAAACTATTTAGAAATGACCGAAGTAAGTGTGAGTGCTTTATCTGTATTAATAAATGATATTTTGGATTTATCTAAAATAGAAGCCGGTAAACTTGAGTTGAACTTTAAAGAGTTTAATTTAATAAAATTAATCGAAAGCGTTTGTGGCAGTATGGCTGTTAAAGCTCAGGAGAAAGGCCTCGAATTTGTTTTAGATGTTGTGAATTTAAAATGTAAAACGATTACAACTGACCCCCATCGTTTTTCACAAATCCTGACTAACTTAGTAAATAATGCGATTAAATTTACTGAAACTGGGTTTATAAAGGTCACCGCTTATTGCGAGCAAACAAGCAATGATACTGTGACCGTTCACGTAAAAGTTACCGATAGCGGTGTGGGCATTGCACAAGAAAACCAGAACAAATTATTTACCGCCTTTTCCCAAGAAGACAAAAGCGTGGCATCTAAATTTGGTGGAACAGGGCTGGGGCTTTCTATATGCAGACAGCTTTGTAGCCTTCTAGGCGGAGAAATTAGCTTTGAGTCAGAAAAGTCTCTAGGTAGTAGTTTTCACATAAAACTAACACTGAGCAACGCTGATACAACTCATTATAGTTTTGCCCCACGATTAAAAAACAAAAGCTTCGCTATTGTGACTAAAAATAACGAGTTAGCCGACAGCATAAATAATTTAATAGCTGCTTTTTCTGGAAATAGTTTTTCAGCTGAACAATTACAACAATCTCTTGTTTCAGATGATATAAAAAACGTGTCTTTACCTGACTTTATACTTATTGAACAAGACGACACATTGTTAAAACGTTTAGATGAAATGTGGCCAACTATTGCTAATAATCATGTAATTAAAGTTATTTTATTAGCAAATCGCGGTTATCCTCAAATTAAAACAAGACACGTGCAAGCCAGCTTACTTTCTAAACCAATACTTATTTCAGAGTTTTTAAAAACAGTCGCCGATGAACGCAGCCTTGAAGATAAAATAAGTGCTGGTAGCAGTAATATTAATATTAACAAACGCCGTGAATCAGACTCAGTTAAAACTGATAATTCTGACTTTAAAGGGGCACATGTTCTTATCGTTGATGATAACGAAATAAATATAGAAGTAGCCGCGGGTATATTGTCATGTTTATCTTTAGAGATAGATACCGCGTCAAATGGCCAACAAGCAGTAGAAAAACTTGTTAACTCGGTGGCCAATAATCATCAATACCACTGTGTATTTATGGACTGCCAAATGCCTATATTGAATGGTTATGATGCAGCAAAACAAATAAGAGCTGGTGAAGCAGCGCCTCAAAATATTGATATTCCCATAGTCGCTATGACTGCTAATGCAATGATGGGTGAAAGACAAAAATGCCTAGATGCAGGAATGAATGATTACATCACTAAACCAATCTCTGCAGAGGTATTAGTTGCAACGGCTACAAAGTGGTTGTCTTCAACTTTTATAAAAGAAGCTCCATTGGAAAATAATCAGCTTAACGAAATTAATAAACCAGTTTCTGATACTTTGGATAGTCAAAGTTTACCTGATTGGGATAAAGATAACGCGCTATCTCGGTTATTAAATAATGAAGAGCTTCTTATAAAAGTATGTGAATTATACCTTCAGAGTACACCAATTAAGCTAGAAGAACTTGAGGATGCAATAAATAACAATAATTTATCGCAAATATCAAAATTAAGTCATGGCTTGAAAGGCTCATCGGGTGATGTAGGTGCGGCTAACTTGCATAAATTATTTGATGAATTAGAAGTAATGGCCAGTGAAAATGCCATGGGCAGTATGAAGAATAAATTAGAGCTCATTCAAACTAGCTACAAAAAACTCGAATCAACCATTAACAGCTACTTAGAGATACAACCCAGTAGTTAGCATTTTGTGGGTAATAATGAATAAACCACTGAAAATATGTATTGCTAATTAAAGTTAAAAGCGCCTAAAGGCGCTTTTAATTTTTGAGTGTATTGCTAACCAATACCACCAAAAAATATAAAAGCACATAGGATATTTATTCTTACTCGCTATACTGGTCAATTATAACTTTTAAACTATTGAATTCTATAGGCTTGTTTATAGTGTTAGTTATACCCGCTGCCACGTACTCAGGCTCGTCTTTTTCAGTGATGTTTGCAGTAACGGCAATAATGGGCACATCGTGGTAATTGGCTAGTTCCCTAATATATTTAGTTGCCAAAAGCCCGCCCATTACCGGCATTTGAATATCTATCATAATTAAATCAAATTGTTGTTTAGTACATAGCTCAAGCGCTATTTCACCATTATCTGCCATGGTTATATGTTTAATACCCATTGCTTTTAAAAAGCTTTCTAGCACGATTTGATTTACCGGATTATCTTCGGCAATTAATACTTGTATATCTTTATTTTTAATATTTACATCGGGTAATTGTGCTTGCTGTTTTTCAGCCACATTTGATGATGGAGTACTAAGCGTTAACTGAAAATAAAATCTCGAACCCTTATCCAATTCACTTTCTACTTGTAAATTACTGCCCATTAAGTTTAATATTTTACTAGAGATAGTTAATCCAAGCCCTGTACCACCAAAACGACGTGTTGTTGAAGTGTCAGCTTGGGTAAAAGCATCAAATAACGTTTTTATACTATGTTGTGAAATACCTATACCACTATCGATAACGCTAAATAGTAACATCACTTCACTGCAATTTTTCTCTTTTAGAGCAACAGATAATGTTACTGTTCCACACTCTGTAAACTTAAATGCATTCCCCAATAAGTTCATTAGCACTTGTTTTAAACGGGTTTCGTCGCCTTGTACCAAATCAACAGAATCTACTTTTTCTTTTACTATTTTAAACTCTATATTTTTATGGTCGGCTTGCGATTTAAAAATTTGTTCCAGCTCATACAATAAAGCACTTAATTTAAACTCTCTATTTTCTAGTAGCATTTTATCGGCATCAAGCTTACTTAAATCAAGAATGTCATTAAGAATAACCAATAAACTGTTACCTGAAGAGCTAATAACCTCAATCATGCGTTTTTGTTTAGCATCAAGCTCTGTATTACTCACTAGCTGTACCATGCCTAAAATACCGTTCATGGGAGTGCGTATTTCATGGCTCATATTAGCTAAAAACTCAGATTTGATTCGGGATGTTTCTTCGGCCGCTTTTTTTGCTTCAACTAGGCGCTCGTTTAGCACTCTAAATTTATTTGCTGCTTGGGCTAAAAACCCTATTTCGTCTTCACGGTTAATATCAGCTATGTTTGCTGAGAAATCACCATTTAGAAATGATCTAAAACTAACTGTGAGCCTGTTAATCGCTTTAATAATATGAAAGTGAAAAAATAAAGCGAAAAGAATAAATAAGGTAACAGACAAAAATAACGACACTTGAATAACAGTTTGCGCAGCATCAATGCTCTCTTGACTGGTTTTCGAAATATCACTAAGCAACAACAATGCATCTTCTTGCAATTTTTTGGCAAGTGCTGAAAACTCAACCGAATCACCGGCAATAACAATATTACTTAAGGTTAAATAGTTTCTATTAGCTAGAATGGCCTCAGCAAATAAAGACTCGAATTTAGTTGTTAAACTATTTAGTTGCTCGACCTTGTTGTGGCCAATCATTTTGTTTGTAGCGCCACTGTTGGTTAATTGTTTAATTAATTGTAGCCGCTGTTTTACTTGACTACGTTTGGCGTAATCGCGTTGAGTTAAAAACAGGACTGAATTGCGATACAGATGATGCCAATGATCCTTTAGCTGAAACAATAATAAGTCCTTGCCCAGCCTGGCCGTTTCTCCATCCCTGCTTGCTAAGGTAGTTAATGCTAATTCGTAGGTATTTGGTAACTGTTGCTCAATAATTTTAGACTTTTCATCATATCGTTTTTTAAGACTATCGATACTTTTGCCATAATTTAAAACCAATGATTGCATGGCGTTTAATGAGTTTTTAATCTTGTGTTGCTGAATTCGCTGTTGTGCTTCAATTAACCGCGCTTGAATACTTTGCTGAGTGCTTTTTATTTTATCAAAAATAACCTCGCTACCCGACACACCATAAACCGAAATATCTCGTTGAATCTGTAAAATATCTTTGTTAATTTCGAATACAACAACTGACAGCCCATTAATATTCAATACATTTTTACTGGCTTGCTCTA
This sequence comes from Pseudoalteromonas sp. Scap25, assembly GCF_013394125.1. Taxonomy (GTDB): domain Bacteria; phylum Pseudomonadota; class Gammaproteobacteria; order Enterobacterales; family Alteromonadaceae; genus Pseudoalteromonas. The sequence goes on from NZ_CP041328.1 coordinate 727,230, forward strand.
TTTTGTCGGTTCGCTCATTAATAACAACGTAAACTATTATTTGTATTAAAATAAAAATAGCCAACGAAGATAATACTTTAATAGATAAAGAACCAATTAACTGTTTCAGCATTCAATTCCCTTATGCGTTTAGTAGTTCAAACCATTTATCTAAACTGTAATCGTAGTTATCCATCACTGTATTCCACACCGCAATATTAGAAAAGCGCTTTTCATAGCTGCCGCCATCGCGAATTTGCCCTGGCATAATTATATTTTTGCCATCGGTACCCGCTAGTGGTTGAGTCGCTTCTTTGCCATCGTACCAATAATCCCATTCGGGGGTGGTAATTATTTCTTTACTACGTTCTGGATTAGAAATGTAATAACCTTGCTTGGAAATAAATGCACCAGGCCAGCCCGATAACCACCAGTTCATGTATTCATAAGCGGCGTCTTTTACATGCCCTACCGTATTAGCAGAGAGACACATCACTCCATGCCATGCTCGATACCCTTCTTTAGGAGATGCATTAACAACGGGTAAACCTTGGGCTCTACATGCAGTCACCCCCGGAGAAAATATACTTTGTATGTGCACACGCTTTTTAAGCATAAACTCAACCGATTGTGGCACCGACGTCCAAAACCCAGAAAAATGCCCTGCTTGCTTTTTATTAATTAAAATTGCAAACAGTTTGTCTATTTCTGCAACACTCATATTGGCAATATTATTAAATGTCATCAGCCCTTGAGCCTGGGCTGCCAATGCGGCATCGAAAATACCTATGGTGGGGGCATTCACCAAACCTACATGACCTTTGTTACTCTCTTCAAGCAACCAGCCCCATGACTCAGTCTCGTAAGCCACACCCTTAGGTATAAAATTAGTGTTATAGCCAAATGAATCCACATTGTGAACATAAGGCATAAAACTTATTTTATCAGTTGCTTGGCTTCCAAGTGAGCCATCTTGTTGAACATATAAAATTTTGTTGGGCGCATCACCTGCGCCCAATTTTGCTGTGGGAACTAACTTACCGGTTTTGGTTAGTGGGTTTATTTCCTGCCAATATTTTAGTCTTTCTACTTCAATTGGTTGAATAGCATTGGCTTGCCACAATATATTAATTGAGTCAGACCATTGTTCATATAAATCAAATGAAGAGGGATCAGCTGCTGCTTTTTGTAAAACGGCCGCACTCCCCATAGGGGTAAATTCAATATTAATACCGAGCTCTTGCATGGCGCGGACTCTAAGCTCTTCTTGTAAAGTTACATGCGTTCCCATGACTCTAAGCGTAACCGGTTTTTTTGCAAACACATACGGCGCTTTAAATGCGACAGCAGAGGTCGCAGCACCGACCGCTAGCGTACTTAAAAATTTACGTCGAGTGACATTGTTAGCCATACTAATCATCCATTTAGTGATTCCCACAATCAGTATAGGTAATAATCGAATAATCACTAACTTAGCGCTTCCAAAAACACTATTTTAATTAAAATGAGTGATCGTCATAAATAACATGGTCGTTTAATCATTGTATAAATTTTATAAGATAACTCTATCTATCCTTGTTACACTAGCAGTGTTGAAATACCTACTCGATTAAGGCGCTTACCCATGGAAAAATTTGTTAATCACATTCAACTAGGCTATTTGGGCTTGCTGCCGTTTTTAGGCTGTGTGGGTTGGCCACTTATGTTTGGCAGTAACAGTGTTAATTTAGAGTTTTTTAGTTTTTACAGCATCGCTATTTTAGCGTTTATGGCAGGTAATTTATGGCATGCAGGGCAACAAAGCTTTGCCGATGCCATTAAAGCTGTGCTGCCGGTAATTCCTATACCGTTTTTATCATTTTTGCCGATTGAGTGGATGCTTGCTTGGTTAGGCGCGAGCTTTTGGTTAGTACTGATTTTCGAAAAAGCGTCGATTCATTGGCAGAGTTACCACAAAGATTACCAAAAAATGCGCTTTGTGCTTACATCTGTGGTGTTTGTGTGTCATATCTTAATTATTGGTATGAGTATTTACCCTAAATAACACGCCATTACTTAACCATTGGTCTGTAATAGGGTAACATCCGCGCACTGTATTGAGAGGACACCCCATGATAGACCAATTGCGCCAACAGCTTACTGACCTTGGTGAGAATTTTGTAGAAAAAAACGCCGCTTTTAAAATAAAAGTGATCCCTTTTTTTTGTGCCATTAGCATAAAAAAAGATCATAAAAGCGAAGGTCGTCTTTCTTTTTATTCAAATCAACTCATTGAAATACTAATGGTTGTGTTGTTTGTATTGTTTGGCTTATCTATATTTGATCCTGACGCAGGATTTACCCATGGTCCTATCCACATTGTTTTTGCTATTTTGATTACCTTTAACCTAATTTTAAAACAGGTTGCTATTGAGGGTTTAAAAACACGTTTAGCTATGTACAGGTTGCATCAAGCACCTCAGCAAAATGATGAGCCCGAAAAACCAAACACATCTTCACGCTAATATGTATTTAAATCCAAACTGGAACATACTTACGGTAGGTGATGGCGATTTATCGTTTTCAAATGCGCTTTATCGTCATATTAAGCCAAAAAAGTTAGTGGCATCCACTTACGACGACCAATCAACTATTGAGCAAAAGTACCCAGACAATGCGCTCAATGCTTTAAAGTCGCAAAAGGTAGAAGTACTTAATAGCTTTGATGTAACCAACCCACAATGTTGGCAAACGCTCGGCCAGCATTTACATAGTTTTGATGTGGTTATTTTTCAATTTCCGCTTATTCCTGCGTTTGTTGGTCGCGATGCATTTGAACACAATACACGCCATACCAGCATGAACGTACTTAACCGCGCATTACTGCATCAATTTATAAAATACGCCAATGAGTTTGCTTTAAATACACAAGGTGCAGGGCTATGTTTCATCACTTCAAAAGATGTTAAACCTTATCGAGAATGGAATATTGAAGGCAGTTTAAATACCCATTTAAACGCACAATATCAGGGACAAATGCCATTTGATATTAGTCTCTTTAATGGTTATAAAATTCGCAATGTTGACCGTGATAAACACGTTAAAGACACCAGCGGCATTACCTATGTATTTAGTGAAAAACCCTTACCTGAACTAGCTAGCTTGTTAACTTTGCCTGCTTACTTATCCGATAATTATTGCTCGCTATGTCGTGTAGGGCCGTTTTTAGCTGACGAGGATAAAAGCAAGCATTTTGCTGCTAAAAAACACCTGCAAATGATCAAACTAGAGCAAGACTGGCAGCAATGGTTAACAGCGTTTTATAAGTCAAGCTAGCTTAATTAAGTCAGCTGCTTTTTCGGCAATGGCTATCACACCGGCATTGGTGTTGCCGGTAATTATATGCGGCATAATTGAGGCATCAACCACACGCAAATTTTTCACGCCATGTACTTGTAGTTGGCTATTCACTACCGCCATGGCATCTTGCCCCATTTTACAAGTGCCTACAGGGTGATATTCAGTCTCGGCCGTTTGCCTAATATACTCAATAAGCTGCTCATTATTGTTAATATCTAGCGGGTAAACCATATTACCTCTAATTACATCAAATGCTTCACTTTGCATAATCTGCAGTGTTTTTTTAAGCCCCGCTAACATCACGTTTAAATCATCGGGGTGGCTTAAATAATTAGGATCAATAAGTGGAGCACTCAAGGGGTTAGCATCGGCTAATCGAATCATGCCACGGCTTTTAGGTTGCATAATACTACAGTGAATACTATAACCATGGCCTAGGTGCAGTTTACGGCTATGGTCATCCACCAGCCCAATTACAAATTCAAGCTGTACGTCGGGTACTTTTGAATCGGAAAATAGCTTTATAAAGGCATGTGATTCTGCAAAATTACTAGTAAGCTGCCCTTCACGTTTTACAAACCAATCAACGCATCCTTTTGCAATATTAAACGCCCCACCCGCACTTATACCAAATGTGCCTTTACTGTATTTAGCTTTATACAATGGCACAACGGTTAAGTGGTCATGAAGGTTCTCTCCAACACCAGAAAGCTCGTTTACTATTTCAATATTATGCTGCTTTAGTTGCTCTTTAGGGCCAACTCCCGATAGCATTAAAATTTGCGGTGAGTTAATTGCGCCAGCGCTTAAAACCACCTCTTTTTTTGCATGCAATACAACGGCCTTATTGTTTATAGAAACAGAGACTCCGGTTGCGGTTTTATCGCAAAAAAGTACTTTATTAACGTGTACTTTGCTAAGCACAGTTAGGTTTTTTCGATTTAAATGGGGGGTTATATACGCTTTTGCCGCGCTACAACGCTCCCCTTGATATTGAGTCACTTGCGATAACCTGGCTCCCACTTGCTGCCCTGCGTTTATATCGCCATTGTGCGGTACACCTTGTTGTTCGCAGGCGTTTAAAAACAGCTGATTTACAGGGCTTGGCAGGCTTAAATCCTGCACATGTAAAGGGCCATTAACCCCGTGTACATCACTTTCAGTAAAGGTTTTATTATTTTCAGCCTTAATGAAATAAGGCAATAAACTCTCATAATCCCAGCCCTCATTGCACAGTGCAGCCCAACTATTATAGTCGTGCTTATTACCCCGAATATAAACCATAGCATTAATGGAGCTTGAACCGCCAAGCACTTTGCCACGAGGCATAAATCCGCAGCGGTTATTAAGTTCTTTTTGAGGTACCGTATTGTAATGCCAGCTATTAATGCCATAAGGCACACTAGCAGCAACCCCTGCAGGCATTTGAACCATTGCACCTTTATCACTGCCGCCCGCTTCAATTAAGCACACACTCACATTTTTATTTTCAGATAATCGCGATGCAATAACGCAGCCTGCACTGCCTGCGCCAACAACAATGTAATCAAATGTAGTGGTATGCATAATTATTCTCCAATTAAAAAACCAGTTTGCATGGAACATCGAATAAAAACTTGTTATTTTTAGACACCCTCACCAAAAGTATATTTTATGAGCCGTTTAATTAGAGCCACTTCTTTACAAGGAATAGACCATTTAATTGCAGAACTTGGGGGAGGTTTCGCTGCCATAATGCAGCAGTGCGCCATTAATGTGGACTTTAATAAACTAGAGCAAGAGACCCTTACTTACCGCGCGTATGCACAGCTATTAGAGCATTGCGCCAATACACTGAATTGTCCAAATTTTGGTTTAAAACTAGCAAGCCTGCAAAGCTTTGATATTTTAGGCCATATTGCAATAGCCGCTCAAACAGGCACTAATTTAGCCGAGGCGCTAGATTGGGTGATAAAATATTTGCACTTACATACGCCAGCGCTTAATTTAACCACTCACCCACTTGATGATAATGAGCACGTGTTTTTATCATTCGCTATAAATCTCAGGCCATTACCGGCAATAAACCAAGTAATAGAGCTCACCATTGCATTGGCCATTGCCACTTTAAAAAATATAAGTAATGGCCGTTGTAAGCCACAAAGTGTATTTTTACCTCATACCCTAGGCGCAAATAAGCAGACCTACCACCAGCATTTTGGCTGTAAGGTTATTACTCATAGAAATAGCGCCGGTGTATTAATTGCCAAACAAGACTTAGATTTAACACTTAACGTAACTAAGCAACATAAAACCCAAGCAGCACTTAACTTTTTAGCTGAAAATAATGCTTATAGCCAATCTTTACCCGCTCAGGTAAGCGCGCTTATTCGCATTATGCTGCCGATATTTCAAAGCGCTAATAATACTATTGCCGCTGCGCTTAATATTCACCCTCGCACCTTGCACCGAGAACTTAAAAAGCACGATACCAGTTTTGTAAAGCTCAAAGACGCCACTCGCCGCGCCTTATGTGAGCACTATTTATTACAAAACCAATTGTCGGTGACTCAAATTTCAGAGCTTTTAGGTTATCAGGAGCAAGCCACATTATGTACTAGCATTAAACGTTGGTTTAATTGCTCTGCCCGCGCATTTAGAGCCAAACATTGTTAAACTGCGCCCTTGTTTAAAAACAGCAAAAGGCTAAACATGAATTTTGTAATTGTAGGTACTAATTTTATTAGCGACACCTTATTGGCAGCGGCTAATACACTAAGCAATTTTAATTTATACGGTATTTGCTCTCGCCAAATAAGCAGCGGCGAGCGCTTTTTAGCTAATCATCCAACAAATACCGATGCTAAAATTTTTACCTCTATTGATGCTGTGTGCCAAGATGAACAAGTAGACGTAGTTTATATAGCGGCGCCAAATAGCCTGCACAGTGCATATGCAATACAGTGTTTAAAAGCGGGCAAACACGTATTAGGCGAAAAGCCCTCAGCGGCTAATAGCAAGCAACTTGCGGCTATTTTAACTGCGGCAAAGCAACATCAGCGCCTTTACATGGAAGCGATGATGACAACGCACTTACCTAATTTTGCGCACTTACAAGCTGCCCTAAAAAAAATAGGCACACCACGTAAGTTTATTGGTCAATTTAGTCAGTATTCATCACGTTACGACAAGTATAAAAATGGTGAGCGCCCTAATACTTTTTTACCTGAATTTGCTAATGGTGCCTTACTAGATTTGGGTATTTACCCACTTTATCTCGTTATTGCATTATGGGGAGCACCACGCTCTGTTCACGCCAGCGGCGTATTACTTGAAAGTGGTGTAGATGGTGCAGGCGATGTGCTTTTAAATTATCCCGACAGACAAGCAGTGATCAGCTATTCGAAAATTTCACAAGGCGAAAATATCACTGAAATTCAGGGGGAATTAGGTCGAATTAGAATTGAAGCCGTGTCGCAGCTTAAAAAAATAGAGTTTATTGCTAACAATGGTCATAAAGAGCTTATCAGCACGGAATTTAACGAGCACTTTATGAAGTACGAACTCGAGAACTTTATCAATACCATTGAGCAAAATCAGGGGGAGTCTAGCGTTAATACTCATCAGCTTTCTGTCGATGTAATGCAAGTACTTGACACCGCACGCGCACAACTTGGTGTTGTTTACCCAGCAGATTTATCCTCTGAATAAAACAAAAACTACCGGCTAAGCGATAAGCGTATTTTATCGCTTGGCCTTTGAGCTCACTTTACTAAACACTGCTATTTTGAATTAAGCTTAAAAAGATCACAAAATTTGACTTACCTCTGAGATCAAAAGCAGGTAACATGCCGCCAAAATTCATCGCAATCTTTAAGGAGATCCATGCAAAAATCAACCAAAGATCTATTACTGGCTATTTTATGCATATTGCTAGCAATGATGACGATTCAGTCAGGCGCGTCACTGGCTAAACAGCTTTTTCCTATTGTTGGACCTGAGGGCACAACAGCCTTACGTTTAGGGTTTTCGGCCGCTATTTTGTGTTTGATTTTTAAACCATGGAAACACTTCCCTGTTGCAAGCCAACGCTTACCCATATTAATTTATGGCTTAAGTTTAGGCGGCATGAATATTCTATTTTATTACGCGATAGAACGTATCCCATTAGGTATTGGGGTTGCGCTTGAATTTACAGGCCCATTAGCTGTCGCGTTGTTTTCTTCTCGCAGAAAACGTGACTTATTTTGGGTTGCCTGTGCAGTGGCCGGTATATTATTACTTTTACCTGATATGAAAGGTCAAGACAGCCTTGATCCAGTCGGTGTAGTGCTCGCACTTGCAGCGGGTGCCTGTTGGGCTGGCTATATTTTATTTGGTAAGAAAACAGGCAGCCAAAGCTCTGGTGGCGCAACGGTTGCGATGGGCATGACCATTTCAGCCATCGTGCTGGTGCCTTATGGCGGCATTTCACAAAGTGCTGCATTTACTTGGGATATTATTCCATTAGGTATTGCTATCGCCGTGCTTTCAAGCGCCCTGCCTTATACTCTTGAAATGATTACTTTACGTAATATGTCGCCACAAGGTTTTAGTATTGTAATGAGCCTAGAGCCTGCAATTGCAGCACTCGCTGGCTTAGTTATTTTAGGTGAACTGTTAAGCATTTGGCAGTGGCTGGCTATTTTACTGGTGATTATTGCCTCGGTAGGTAGTTCAATGTCTAATGGTAAAAAGCAGCCTGCTGCTTAGAGTTTAATAATTTAATTGCGTCATGAACTATCATGGCGCAACTTCTCATCTCCTATTTTACAACTCCCTCTTAGTATAACTAAGCCTGCGTTTTATCTCTCCTTTCACACCATTCATTGTTGCACTTAAAACAATATATACCATCTACTGTGTGTGCATTATTTATACAAACACCTTGTTATATTTAAACTTTAAATTTAAGTAAAAACCCACGGTTTAATTTTTATTCTAAAAAAGTGAATTAAAATTCATATTTTTATTTCCATCAACAAAACTCCCTGATACTATTAGTGCTCATTTATTAACGTACTAAATCTAACTGGGATCAATTTTTATGTTTAAACCAAGCCTGTTAACCTTGGCTGTATCAAGCGCACTGAGCGGTGTATTATTTAGCGGTAATGCAACAGCACAAGAGCAAATTATTGAAAAAAATAAATCGCTTGAAGTTATTGAGGTTACAGCAACACGCCGAAGTGGCTCTATTCAGGCTGCGCCTCTTAACATTACTGCGCTTGATGCCGATGTAATGAAAGACCAAAATATCAGCGAATTAGCCGATGTAGCGCGTTGGGTGCCAGGTTTAACAATTACTGATCAAGGTGGTCGCTCTGGCTCACCTATTATAGTTCGCGGTTTAAATACAAATTCATCAGGCCCTTCATCAGATGGCGGCACGGTAGCCACTTACATTAACGAAATTCCAGTATCGGTAGATATGCGCCTTGTTGATGTAGAACGAGTGGAAGTACTTATTGGGCCACAAGGCACACTATACGGGGCTGGTACATTAGGTGGCGCTATTCGCTACATGCTTAAAGAGCCAGAGCTTGATTTTATATCAGGTGAAGTATTTGGTGATGTTTTTCAAACTAAAGAAAGTGATTCAATCGGCGGCGAAGCCGGTTTTATCTTCAACTTACCATTAATTGAAGACAAACTGGCGGTACGTACCAGCTTAAATATTTATGAAGACCCAGGGTTTATTGACTACGCCTACACCGTTCGTGAACCAGGTGTGTCGATCACCGACCCTGATTGGACAAACCTTGATGCAGTAAACAGCAATCTTAAAAATGTAAAAGACGCCAACGGTGAAACCACCACAACTGGGCGTATTTCATTACGTTACAAGGCAAACGAGTCATTCGAAGGCACATTAAACTACTTCTATCAAAAGCAAGACACCGAAGGTCGCTCAATTGTTCATCACAATAGCCTAAACGAAAATAATGGTTTAAATGATCGCATCGGCAAATACGAGTCAGCGTACCGTTTTGAAGAGCCACGGGAAAAAGAAGATCAATTACTCAGCCTTGAACTTAAAGCCGACTTAGGTTTTGCTGAGCTGGTATCAGCTACCGGTATTTCACACTTTGAAGCCGATGGTCAACGCGACCAAACTGACCTTTTAATTCGTTTAGACTATGGCTACGAAGAGTTTCCTTCGTTTTCGGCATTTACCCGTGAATTAGACGAAGTCGATACCTTCACTCAAGAGCTACGTTTGGTCTCACAAAGCGATAGCGACCTAAGCTGGATTGTTGGTGGTTTTTACAATAAAACCGATACCGACGCATCAAGCAGAGAGTTTACGCCAGGCTTTGATCAGTTCGCAGTTGATAATTTTGGTGGCGCACAGCTAAGACCAGACTCTTTAGAGTATTTAGAAATTACTGGCAGCAAAGTCACTGAGTCTGCACTTTTTGGTGAAGTGGGTTACCAGGTAACCGATAAACTCGACATTACCATTGGCGCGCGTTTTTACGAATACGACGTAGAATCAAAAGCGGCTTTTGATTTCCCATTAGCAAATACCTTGTATGAAGGTACTGCACCTGATGCAATTTCAGTTAACTTTGAAGAGAACGAAGCCGGTGACAACGGTAATCTGTTCAAATTTAATGCTAAATACCAATTTACAGATTCAGTGATGGCGTATGCAACTATAAGTGAAGGATTTAGAATTGGTGGCTCAAATGGCTTAGTGCCTTGCCCTACACCTCTACCTGAAGACCAACAAACAGGCTGTGGTAAACCAGATGAAATGCTATACGATGCCGATACAACCACTAACTATGAGCTAGGTTTTAAAAGTACCTGGATGAGAAGCCAATTACACTTTAACGCCGCCCTATTCAATGTAGATTGGGATAACGCACAAATTGCCGGTGCGACAATAGTAGGCCAATTACCTTACTTATCAAATGCTGGTAGCGCAAATGCGAAAGGGATTGAAATTGCCACGCGTGCAATTTTATCAGACTCATTTACAGCCTATGCAACTTATGCCTATACAAAAGCAGAACTAACCTCAGACGCTCCGTATTTATTTAATGCCGATGGCACTGATGGCGCAAAAGATGGCGACCGTTTACCGGGCTCACCTGAGCACCAGTTCTCTATGGGTATTAACTACCAAACAGAAGTGTTTAACGACAAAACCCTTGATATTAACTATGGTTTAACCGCACAAAGTGATGTAATTTCAAAAGTAGGCCTACGTGACAACGGTGAAGCACTCCCGGGTTATAGCTTAAGTAATATTTCAGCTAAATTAACCGCCGATGCGTGGTCGACTACTTTATATGTAGATAACCTATTTAATAAATATGCGGTTACTTCTGTTCGTCGTTCAGATGCGGATATTACAACAGCCAATGGCGCAGACATACAACGTAACTATGGTTACTTTATTAATCGCCCGCTTACTATTGGCATTAAATTTAACTATCAGTTTGAAATATAATTAAACGATAAGTTTAAGTACAATCAAGAGGCTCAAATTAATTTGAGCCTCTTGATTTTGTAAGTATATTATTTATAAGAGTATTCATGCAGCCAAACTTAAAGCAACTACACCAAAGCGCTATCAACAACTTAAACCAAGGCAATATTCAGCAAGCGCATAAAGCACTGGTTGAGCTGGTAACACAAAAACCAGACTTTGCTGATGGCTACTTTTTGCTCGCTATGGTTAATTTACAGGTTGGCCAAATTTACAAAGCGATAAAGCTAATTGAAAAAGCATTAAGCTTTACCCAGTCTATTGAATATACAGCGCAACTTGCCAAGTGTTACGCTCTTACGGGCGACTTACAAAAAGCAAAAAACACCGCCCTCAGCGTTAAGATTGAACATATTAGTAAAGCACTTGATGCCGATACATTAGGCGTCGCGCTCACCCAAGCGGGTTTACATCAGCATGCTGCTGACTACTTTACATGCGCGTTAAATTTAGCTGAGGCGAGTAACAGCAGCCAACCGCAGTTTTATTATAACTATGGAGTATGCGCTAAGTTTTTAGGCCAGTTTGATAAAGCACAGCACGCGTTTGAAAATGCCATTGCACTGAACCCGCTTCATCATCAAAGTCATTTTGCCTTAGCCGATTTAACTAAAGTCACCGAACATAATAACCACATCACGCGATTAAAAAATGTATTTACACAGGTCAATCACCCCGACGCTAAACTACATATAGGTCATGCGCTAGCAAAAGAATATCAAGACTTAGGAGAGTTTTCAGCGGCCTTTAATGCATTACAACAAGGTAAAGCAGCTAAACTCGCTAATAAGGCGTTTGATAATCAAGCGTCTGAGGCTTTATTTGCACATATAAACCAGCTCAGTGATAAATACAAAAACCAACAAACAGCTGGCAACCAAAGCAGTGAGCCAATTTTTGTGTTAGGTATGCCGCGCTCAGGCACCACATTAATTGAGCGCATTTTATCAAGCCACAGCGACGTACAATCGGCGGGCGAGCTGCAAGACTTTGGCCTAAGTGTAAAAAAACTTAGCCAAACGCACACGCCTCAAGTACTCGATAAAGACACCTTAAGCCAAGCTTACCAGCTTGATTTTACAAAACTTGGCAGCACTTACCTTGAAGCAACCCGTGTTGTAACCGGCAGTCATAAACACTTTATTGATAAACTACCGTTTAACTTTTTTTATATTGATTTAATTACCAAAGCACTGCCAAACGCGAAAATAATTTGCCTACTTCGCGACCCCATGGACACCTGTATTGGTAACTATCGCCAGCTATTTACCATTAACAACCCCTACTACGCGTACTCGTTAGACTTACTCGACACCGCTAAATTTTACAGCCGTTTTTATAAACTGATGCAGCACTTTAGCGCCCTGCACAGCAATATTAAACTAGTAAAATACGAAGAACTCATCGCCGCACCAGAGCAAAAAATAAAAGAGTTAGTGAGCTATTGCGATTTAGACTGGCAACCACAGTGCCTTGATTTTCATTTAAACACCGCACCGGTATCAACCGCTAGCAAAATGCAAGTGCGCCAACCGCTTAACAACAAGGCCATAGGCCGCTGGAAGAATTTTAAGCCACATACAGATGAAGCGCAGACTTATCTTTTAAAGCAAAATATCAGTTTTGAGTAAGGGTTTGTGGTTTGAAAGTTAAATGTATGAACTTAGAAATAGCTTGCTTTGTGCCAGAATAGCTCGAATAAGCAATGCGTCGCCCGACAAAGTAAAATACCTTACCAATTATTATCAATTGTAAGTGCTTTGCATACATTAGCGCGACAATTTCATGCTATTGTACTTGATGTCTTATCTTCATAATGGCCTCAATTAACCAAGACGTGGAATCGCATTATGAAAAATTTAGCACTTATAATCTCGATACTTATTACTGCACTTGCATTGCAAGCTTGCGGTAGCAGTTCAAAAAAAAAAACTGAACCGACAACGACAACGGGTCCAACAACACCTGTAACCCCAGAAGCAATACATCATATTCAACCAGAAAATGTTGCTGAATATATTGATACCTTTAAACGTCAATTTGACGCATTAGAACTGCAAATTGACGGTGTAAATTATGACATCTCATTCGTTGATATAGATCAAGATGATAATCTGATTTTTGCTCAATATGATAAAGGCTTTTTGTTTTTTGGCTTTGATTTTGAAGAAAATGATCCTATTGCATTTATCAGGGTAGTAGAGAGTGAACTGGAAGATATTAACGAGGCACTTGCCGATGCTAATAATTATTTCTTTGGCAAGGACATTTCGGTATCACAAGATGATAACGAGAATGCAATATATGAGGGTAGTATTAGCCACCCTGAAAAAGGTGATTTTCCAATAAGAATGACTATTAATGAGTCTTTGATAGAAGGTGGCACTAGTACAGTTGAAGTATCTGGTACTCAAGCTCTGATAAATGGTGACCTTGGCAGTCTAACATATGTACAGATCAGTGATTTAATTAATGACCATCCTGAAGTTGATACCTTGTTGCTTCAGGAAATTAGTGGCTCGGTAAATGATGCTATTAATATGCACACAGGTAGATTGGTACGCAATGCCATGTTAACCACAATGGTTGAAGCAACTTCTGATATTAACTCTGGTGGTGTTGATTTATACGCTGCTGGTTTTAGAAGAGTATATACTGAAGGTGCAAAGCTTGGTGTTCATTCTTGGTGTTGTACAGACGGTAAACCAGCTAATGAACTTGGTAGAGATCATGAAGGTCATGGTGCACAACTTACTTTCTTTCGAGAAATGTTAGGCAATGAGTTGGGTCCAGAGTTTTACTATTTTACCATTGAAGCGGCGCCTCATAATACGGTGCATGTGATGACAAAAGCTGAATTAGATAAATACTTGTTACCATAATTTATGGTATTTGAAGTGACTGAAAAGAGGCATTATTAGTGCCTCTTTTTTATTTTTTTGCTATATTTTTACTAGTAACCTACTAAGTGAGCTATCTATCTTAAATGTCGAATATCCAAACTATTATGCTGGTTGAAGATGATGATAAATTAGCATCTTTACTGCACGACTACCTCTCAAATTTTGGATTCGATGTTGTAGTGGTTCACTCGGGCATTGACGCTGTCGAAAAAATACTTTCTATTCAGCCCTCACTGGTCGTGCTTGATTTAATGCTACCAGGCCTTGATGGTTTATCTGTTTGTCGTAAGGTTAGAAGTCAATTTTCTGGTCGAATATTGATGCTGACTGCTAGTGGTGATGATATGGATCAGGTGGCGGCACTTGAAATCGGAGCCGATGATTTTGTTCAGAAGCCAATTCAGCCACGGGTACTGCTAGCACGAATAAAAAATTTATTACGACGAGATCAAGGCTCTACAGAAGCAACTACATCAGCTGAATTAAATCAAGCAAGTCGTTCAGATAAAGAAAAAGCTTTTGGCTCTTTGTGGTTGAATGAATCATTGCAACGCTGCAAATTAAATGATGAATTAGTACCCCTTACCCCATCTGAATTTTTACTGCTATGGCACTTAGTTAAGCATGCAGAACAAGTGTTAAGTCGTGAGGAACTGTTGCAATCGTTGAGAAATATTGAATATGACGGTTTAGATCGCTCGGTTGATAACAAAATAGCCCAAATAAGAAAAAAGCTTAAAGATGATGCTAATCGCCCACAAGGTGTAATAACGGTTAGGGGTAAAGGTTATATGTTTGTACCTGATTATTGGTAATTGATATTCATACAAACACATACAGAATAAGAGCATATTTCAGGCTAAACTACTTGCATAACATTTAATTGTGCGAACTTTATGACCAGATTATTTATTTCTTTGTATTTAGGGCTATTAGCGACACTCTATATTTTTATGATTGCTGCCCATTTAATTAATACCTATCTCTATGTTGACATAGAAAACATTATAAAAGCTGAAAACTTTGCTGCAGAAATAACATTACTTGAAGAACTTGATAGTCATATAACTTTGCAACACAGACAAGAGCTTATTGATGTTATTGCTGATAAAAACCAAATCATAATCAGCCCGGTTCCATTTGCTAATATTCCCACTCATATTCAAAAGGCATTAGAAAACCAGCCAACATGGTTTGATGACGAAGAGTATGATTACTTCAAAGTCTTTTCACCTGCGCAGTATTACCAAATTGAAGAAGATGAAACACATCATTTGTTAGAAGTTGACGAAGCTGTTGGCGATGCTATTTTCATCGCACTAATTTGTTTTGTTGCTTCGGGGTGTTTTATTTGGTTATTTGGTCTACACCGGAAATTAAAACGTGTTGAGTCTACCCTTGTTGATATTAGCCAAGGTAACTTGACTGCACGCGCGTCGACCAAAAAACGTTTTCAGGTTGGGAGACTTAATACCTGTTTAAATGATATGGCAAAGCAGATGGAAGGCATTTTAGGTAGCCACAAACAGCTTACCCATGTTATTGCTCATGAATTTCGTTCTCCTTTATTTCGTATGCAAATGATCTTGGAAATGCTAGTAACTGCCAAAAACGACAATATGATGGCTCATGTAAAAGGACTGGAGGATGAAATCTTCTGTTTAGAGGATTTAGTGAAGGAACTGTTAAGTTATGCGAAAATGGAACGAGCAGAGCTTAATCTACAACTTGAAGAAGTTAATATTGCTGATCTTTCACAATATTTACAGGAAAAGTTATTGATTGAATGTAAGGCAAGTCTTCAATGGAATAATCATATTTGTAATGAAATTAGCGTTTTACTTGATAAGTCGTTAACCGAACGCGCGATTACTAACCTTGTAAAAAATGCAGACAAATATGGTGAATCTGAAGTTTATGTTTGTATGGTTAAAATTGTTGACTCAATAGTCGTTTCTGTTGAAGATAATGGCAAAGGCATTCCACCTCAGCAGCAAGCCAATATTTTTGAACCTTTTTATCAAATCAATGATGGTAATCAGAAAGCTGGTTTTGGGCTTGGATTAGCTATTGTGAAAGAAATTGCGCAGTTGCATGGGGGAAGTGTTGTTGTCAGCGACAGTAAATATGGTGGCGCCAAGTTTGATCTAACTTTGCCAATTAAACACTAGTGAGCTATTGCGACTTAGATTGGCAACCACAGTGCCTTGATTTTCATTTAAACACTGCACCGGTATTAACCGCCAGCAAAATGCAAGTGCGTCAGCCGCTTAACAACAAGGCCATAGGCCGCTGGAAAAATTTTAAGCCTTATACCAATGAAGCCAAGGAGTACCTTTTAAAGCAAAGTATAACTATTGAGTAAAGAGTTGAGGTGCAGGAAGTAACGATCATTTTCTCAACCACTAAATACGGGGAATTTTAAAGTTTGAGATTAGTGTTTAATTTTCACCTAGGGTGGGCTGAGCGAAGCGAACCAACTAAAATACTCCCAACAAAAAACGCTTTTCTATAAAGCGTATAAGCCTAGACAAAACATTTCAAAATTTATCTTAAACCTCTTTTGTAGCGTCACTTTCATCACGAACTCTGATCAAGCGGGTTGATATAATAATTAACACACCACACACTATCCCCAAACCAATAGACTTACTTAATCCCAGTGTTCCTAAAACAGGTTTTATCATAAAATAATTAAAAATAACCATAGGTAAAAGCGCAATGAAAAACACTTTTATATTAAAGGTTACTGCAAATGGTTTTTTGCATTGCGGGCACTCTCTTATCTTGCTCCAACTTTGTAAGGCTTTAGAAAAAAATCCAATTTTTTCTTCACAATGAGGACATTTATAAAATTGTGCATTCGCCTCAAAACCATCCTCTACTTCATGACTCGTTGTTGGGTTTTCAAGGCGATTATTTAACTCTTTCTTTAGTTCATTTGTTCTTTCAGGATACGCTTCTTGATCGATAGCACGTAATGACTCTTCTAGCTCTGAAATTGAATATTCTGAGTAATCTGGTTCCATACCTTTTTTTTCCTTGTTTAATAAAGCCCACTGAAGAATAGTTTCGTTAAAGTATCGCTCAAGAGGCGCTAGTCGACTGTTTATTATATAAATAAAATAAATGAAAAGTCGCTATAAAGGGTGCAATAATAATATATATAAAAATAAACTCTTGTGGTTTCATCGTACTAAATTCAGCCGTTGTTAAAACAACAGGACAAAAACTACAACCTAATAACAATCCAAGTTTCACAATGATAGGATGCTTTAATACCGTTAAATTTTTCATCGTTTTTATTAATGAATGTAGTGACCATAAACCATATGCACCACCCAGCAAAAAATAGCCCAAAATAGGGTTTAATGTAAGTGAAAATACAACCCAACCAAATATACTATAAATCAAATAAAGCAATAACGTAGGTATAAAAACAAAAGCAGTATAAAGAGATATTATTTTTTGTAATTGAGAATTACTCATACGTCTTATAAACATCCAAAACTGTATTAAATAACAGATAATAGCTGGCTAAAGCATCGTGCGATTGCAATATGTCGCTTTTTCAAAATCACTAATATTCATTGCAATGTTAGAAATTTCAGGAAATAAAGCAACAAGCTTACTAACAATTGCTCGTGAGAGGTTCGCTTTTTGCTCTGTTGTTCTTCCTTGCATTATATGGGCAAACACATGAATAAAGTCTTCACGCTTATTCCCCACAGAGAAAGTATTAAATGGATTTATTCTGACTTTTATATCACCTTCGTCGAATAAACCTGTAGCGTGAGCTACAAAATGAATTTGTTCAATAATGTATTCCTCATCATGTTCCCCAAAAACACTTTCAGAACAGTCCATTATAAAATGAGGCATATACTCTCCTTGATATTAATCGCTAATGTAAATATTTATTTAATACAACTTATATAAACATTTCGTGAGGGTTTAAAAAAAACATTCTTTTCCAACCCTGAGTCTGTGTTGTAGCTAACCAAGGAATTGGAATTATTGATAAGATTGAATAATGAATATGCGGTTGTTTTCCCTGGGCATTACCTGAATCTCCCAAAACACCAATAACTGAGCCAGTCTTAACAACAGTACCCGTTGTAACAGAGTAACTGTCCATATGCGCGTAATAGTGAATACGCCATTTAGGCCCTAATACTGCCACTACATTCCCGCCTTTTCGTGTTGTGCCCGTATAAATGACTAAGCCTTTGCTAGAAGAAAGTGTGGCAGTCCCTTTTTTACCAAATATATCAATCCCTTTATGGACCACAGAGCTTCCCCATGGCTCATACCAAAAAGTATTATGGTTCCAATCATTGGGTGTTGCACCCTCAACAGGAATAACAATGTCATCTGGTATGATCATACCTATAAAGAACACTGCGGTAAGTAGAACGAGTATAAATCTTAATTTTTTCAATGAGCTATCCTTGGCACATATTAACTGAAACACTCCCTGTTAGTGTGTCTGCGTGGGAACTATTCATACAATGGGCTTTAGTTTATAAAGGGAAGGTTTTAATGCCCTAATTAGGCCACGTTAATAAAATGCGCTGCCCTAAGTCGTCCCTGCATTACTCAGCATATTTATTGCCTGATATTAAACCGAATTAAGCGCGTTAAATCAACACTCTAATTTCGACTATAAGTTAAGTTGAAGATGAGCGCCTCAATTAATACAAGGATAGCGTTGCATTCACCAGTTGAACTCACAGCCATGAGCGGACTGTCGTAACCTTACGACTCTTGTTAAGTGCCCTATTGCTCAACATATTTAAAGGTATCAGCACCATCGAAAAACCTAACATTAACAGACTTAAATAGCTCAGGAGTAGCCATTCTGGTGTTGATTGCGACCCTATTTGTACCGTCATCTCTTTTTTGTGTGTAGTGAGTCGTGCAACCACAAAAAGTGCAAGAATGATATGAGCGAACTTTGCTACCCCACAAATGAACAGTAGCCTCTGATTTTACTTTAATATCAACTTGATCGACTGTGTAATAAGCCCAAAGAGCACCCAGCCGGTAACACATTGAACAATTACAACTGGTAATGGATTCTAGTAGCATGTCTGCTGTTATAACGATATTACCGCAATGACAAGTAGCTTTGACCATGTTTCCTCCTTGAACACTTAACGCCTCAATCAGCCGACGCGTTAGCGGTCTGCTGGATTGATTTGTTAGCATTTTCCTCGGTTAGTAAACATATACCCAACCAAATAAACCAAACAATTTGTGATACGCCAAATATTTCAGTAAATAGTTTGTCAGGATAAACCGTTGCAATGCCCGCTATGCCTACAAAATATCCGAGATAGTTAAATGACCGGGGTAATCTGCCCTCTTGTATTGCTGCTACGCTAATCAATAGAACCCAAAGTCCGCCAACTAATTCATTTCCACCACCTATACTTTCTGTTATCACTGAAACGATTATCCACATATCAAGGGCTTTTTCTGGATTTGCATCCATCAGATCGATTGCATGATCAAGCCCGATATTCGAAATCATTCCACTTGCGATCACCAGACCGACCCAAATGCCCCCGAATAGAGATCCAATAGTAATTAAGGGATTAACTTTATATTTAAGCCTCTTATACATACCAATAACGAGTATGGCCAGAAAAATGCCAAACACCACGTACATTAGAAAATAGATCATTGAAAATAGAAGTTGATTTTCTGCCATGTAAGTCATTTTTTCGACTGGACTACCATCAACCGGATATGACCAAAAAGCCCCAAAATACACAAAGGCTGCTATGTAAATAAGCCCTTGGAAAATTGCTGCGATACCAGCTAGTTTTTGTAGACCCTTCATTTGGCGAAACCCCGTTTGTTGTATTGCTAAAACGCCTCATTCAGAGGCAAAAAATTGTTGGCTAAAATAGTGAACGAAGTGAACAAAAGCCAACTGTTTTTTGTCCGTTTAAGCAACTTGATACTCATTGAGCCTCCTCCCCAGCATCGCGTTTATTCGCTACGCTGAAAAGGCAACCAACCTTACAGGAGAAAGCTCAATGAACTTTTACAATAACATGCATCCATATTATTGTGGAATCGATTTACATGCCCGATTGCTTTACGTCTGTATCATTGATAATACAGAACTTATCCTTGTTCACAAGAAAATTAAAGATGACCCAGAAGCACTACTAAAGCTACTTAAACCCTACATTGGCGATATTGTTGTTGGCGTGGAGTGCATGCATTGCTGGTATTGGGTCGCTGATTTTTGCAAAGAGCACACTATCGACTTTATTCTAGGTCATGCCCTATACATGAAGGCAATTCATGGCGGTAAAGCTAAAAACGATAAAATAGATTCGTATAAAATAGCCAAACTTATCCGTGGTGGTAACTTTCCACTCGCTTATGTGTATGACAAATATATTCGTGCTACGCGCGACTTATTACGGCGAAGAACCAAAATTGTTCGTCATGGCGCTGATTTAAAAGCCCATGTAGCCAATACTGCCAGCCAGTACAATTTACCTGCCCACAATGTTAACTTAAAGAACGTTTGCGACAGAGAAAAGATGCGCTATTACTTCCCTGATCCCGTTGTGCAACGATCTATTAATTTAAATATGGCCATACTCGATTGCTATCACAATGAGCTTAAGCCTTTAGAGCATTATATTGAACAAATGGCCAAGCAACACAACCCTGTTCACCTTAATATTTTGCAAACAATTAATGGTATAGGCCGTATTCTTGCAAACACCATTATTTACGAAATTGGTGATATCAATCGCTTTTCAAGCGTACAAAAGTTCGCTTCATACAGTCGGTTGGTCAAATGCAAAGCGGAGTCTGCTGGCAAAACCTATGGCACCCAAGGTAATAAAATTGGCAATGCACATCTCAAATGGGCTTTCTCGGAAGCTGCCGTATTACTGCTGCGCCACAATCATAACGCTAACAAATACCTTGAAAAACTACAAAAGCGAATGAGCAAAGCCAAAGCACTGTCAGCGCTTGCGCATAAGCTTGGTCGCTGTGTTTATTACATGCTTAAAAAAGAGACGGTATTCGATGAAGCAAAATTCTTAAAGAGTTAGTCACGGTACTGAGTGAGCTGAACATCTAACTGGATTTAAGGCTGAGCATCAATCAATTGGGTGAGTTAATAACCAACAAGGTTTTACCTGATTATATGCCTACAGACCTAAGCCACTTGTCTTGATTAGACGCTCAGTACGCGTGCATTAATACAATAAACAAAGTCGCTTACACCTGACTTGATAACTGCGTTACGCACCTTAATCTAACTGGATCATCAAAACCAGCCGCCTTTAATAGTGCCATGATGAGGTTAACCGATGAATGTCTAGTGCCCCAGCAACCCCAAAAGGATATGGGAAAAACCTGACAGCGATGAGATCGCAATAAGATATTACTGCGTAACGCACCCTATATGTGTTTGCCGTAAGCTACTTGCTTAACAGCCGTATCGACAGACAAAGTAAACGAATTTGTTTATTGGTTTAGAATTGACCGTCAATTTATAAAAACGGTCAAAAAGAACATTAATGCCTATTGACAGAGTTAAGGCTCATATGTGTTATGTTGAAACTGCTAGTTACTGCTTGTATTTCCTACATGCCATAAGATATCACAAGTAGAACATTCGTAAATTATTGCCTCACCGTCAGCCATACTGTTTTTGAGCGGTGCTTTAATCTCAGAGTTACACTCATTACAGCGAAACGGTTCTGATGAGGCTTTATAAAGAATAAAGCCTCGAATTAAACTAGCAAAAACTAGAGCGATAGAAATACCAACACCAATGATTGTAAAAGTTTCATTTTTGAAATCTAAGTATTCAACTATTTTAAGGCCAACAAAAGCAAGAAAAATACCTAGAATGAAATGACTAGCTATATGCCCCTCGGCTTTAACATTAAAATTTTTGGCTGACTTTACTCTCGACATACTCTTTTCAACATAACGCCAGCTTAAGCGGACTAAAATAATAGTTGGCTATAATTTAGCGAGGAACGAGCGACAAGCCAACTATTATGTGTCCCATTACTTAATGCGCTTGTTATATAGCATTGTACTCATGATTAAGTAACCCTAACTTTAAATCGTTGCACCAATTGCCACCTAATTTAAAGTTATCTCGAATTGTACCTTCATGAGTAAAGCCCAAAGCTTTTAGTAAATTAAATGAAGGGGAATTACCTTCAGTGACAGTTGCGATCACTTTATGGAAGTTACATTGATTAAATGCATATTCAATAACGGCTTTAGTTGACTCTT
Organism: Pseudoalteromonas sp. Scap25; assembly: GCF_013394125.1. Classification (GTDB taxonomy): domain Bacteria; phylum Pseudomonadota; class Gammaproteobacteria; order Enterobacterales; family Alteromonadaceae; genus Pseudoalteromonas. Next base: position 749,265 of record NZ_CP041328.1, read on the forward strand.
TGCCATACCCTTTGCCTTGAAATTTTGGACTTAGCAAGAAACCAAGTTCAGCCTGTTGATATGGTTCCCACTCAGGAAAAAAGCCAGTTACGCCAATTTTATTCCCAGTTGCGTGTTCAATGATTGTCAAAGTTAACCATTGATTTGAAGTCTTTTTCCATTCACCTAAGCGAGAATTAAAGCGTTCACTTATTTCAGATTCGGTAAATGGATCGCTGACATATTTGAGTACACCGCTTGATTGATGAAGTTCCTCAAAAAATTCCCAGTCATCTTTACTAATTGGTTTTAAAGTCAACCTTTGGGTTTCAATTTGCACTGACTTTCCTTTGCTATATAACGCTTTGCTAAGCGGAAATTAATGGTTGGCTATAATCGCGAAGCGATGGCCAACTGTTAATTTTGATCTTCACCCGATAAAGTGGACACCGTCCACGTTTCAATTAACTGCCAATTCAAACTCGGCAGGTGATTTATATCCTAAACTCGAATGCAATCTCTGTCTATTGTAAAAATAATTTAGGTAAACCTTTAATTTTGATAATAGTTTACCGCTGCTCTCAAATTTATTTCCTCGAATTAAATCTGCTTTAAGCGAATGAAAGAACGACTCGACTTCTGCGTTGTCAGTACAGCACCCAGGCCTATTCATACTGGCTTTGATGTTTTTGCTAGCCAAATACTTTTGTACAACGTGAGCACGGTATTCTGCGCCTCGGTCAGTGTGAAATAATACACTCTCTGTTGGCTGTCGTTTCTTTATCGCAAGCCTTAGCGCCTTTAACGTAAGGTCTGTTGTTTTGTTTTTACCAAACGCCCAGCCGATTACTCGACGTGAATATAAGTCGATAACCACAGCAAGGTAATGCCAACGAGCGCCGACTTTTAAATACGTAATATCGCCAGACCATTGCTGATTGATCCCCGTGGCCTTTTCACTATCTTTGCGTTTGTTTTCTATCTCTTTATAAAAGAACTTCACCTTCGCCGGTTTGCTGTAAGTCTTAAGGGCTCTGGCTCTTAAACCGTTTTCTCGCATTAAGCGGGCAACACGTTTTTGGCTTGTGTTTATACCTTCTTTTTTTAGCGCATGAAATACGCGTGGGCTACCATAGGTTTGATGATTTACATTGAAAACGTGCTTTATCTTCAACAACATATTAGCATCTGACAGCGCTCTAGCTGACACTGTTCTGTCACGCCAAGCATAAAACCCACTACGCGAAACATTAAGCCAAGAACACAAGTATTTTACACCTAAGGCTTGTCCGAATTTTTGGATGAATCCAAATCGTTCTGATGTACTTCCGCCAGATACCGTTGCCACTTTTTTAGCAGGTCATTCTCCTGCTTAAGACGCTCATTTTCTTTCTTAAGCTTTTGAATGTTATCCAGCTCTTTTTTTGTTGGGAATTTACTCATTGTTTCATTGTTGCTTTGATAGCGCGGTACGTTTTTAAACTTACCTTCTCGATACTCTTTTCGCCAACGACTCAGCATTAACGGATGAATATTTAGCGCCTCGGCAACGTCCTTTGACATGACATCGTCTCGTAAGCTTAGTTCGACTGCTTTGATTTTAAAATTAACTGGGTAAAACCATGTCTTTCTAGGTTGGGTAT